>DPMS01000662.1 GCA_003541285.1 Actinomycetota bacterium | reverse complement strand
GCGAGCAGCGCGGCGAACACGGCGGCGAGCCCGCCGCTGCTGATCACCACCTCCGTATCAGGGTCGTAGCGGTGGCCGGTCCGGGCATGGATCTGATCCGACACCGCTTCCCGGAGGCATTGCTTGCCAGTGAACGGCAAGTACGACGACGACCAGCCCAGATCCGTGAGCGCGTCGAGGGTTGCGGTGAGCGCGGCCGCGGGCGGGGCGAGGTCGGTGTCAAGGTTTTCCATCCGCAGCACCTGCGCGCCCAGGGCGTCGGCGCTTTTGGCAACGGCGATGATGTCCAGAGGGGAGACGTTGGCGAAGCGGCTGGGGCGTGAGGCGGCGGCCTGGCGAGATCGTTCCATAAACGGAACGATAGGAGGTCTTGCGTGGCAAAGGCAACTGGGTTCGCACATGCCGCTCGCGACCCGGCGTCTCCGCGGAGCGGCGGCGACCTGGCACCAGGGCCACGGGTGGGCGGCGCGATACGGCGCCTGCGCGAGACGGCCGGGATCAGCCTGTCCGAACTCGCCCGGCGCAGCGGAGTCGGAAAGGCGACCCTGTCACAACTGGAGGCCGGCGAGCGGAACCCCACACTGGACACCCTGTACGCGATCACCACCGCGCTGCAGGTCCCGCTCGGGGCCGTACTGGAGGCATCCAGCCAGCCGCGCATCAGCGGCGCCGCTGTCGACGCGGTACTGCTCGACCGTCACCACACGGCCACCCGGGTCGCCGAAACCTACCGCCTAGCAGTCCGCCCGGTCCGCCAGCGATCCGCCGCGCACCTAACCGGCACCTCTGAGACCCTGATCGTCGTGGATGGCCGGCTGCGAACCGGCCCGGCCAGTCATCCCGTTGAACTCGAAACCGGGCAGAGCACCACCTTCCAGGCCGACACACCGCACCTGTACCAGGGCATCAGCGGCACAGCAACCTGCCTGCTGGTCATGACCTCCCCCATCTCCGCCCCAGCCCAGGACCCCCGCGGCTGAGAACCGCACCCCGCGCGCTCCTGCTGGGAGCCGGAGGGAGGCTGAATCATCGCCCGGACTCTGTGGCGCCCATAACAATCCCAGCCAACCCGGCTTCGTGACATAACAGGATGATCCGAGCACCGCGCGGCACCGGTAGGCGAAGACTCCCGCGAACACGTAATCGGCAGGGAACTCGCCGCTGGCCAGACCGTGCTCACGCCACGCGATGGTGCTCATCAGCTGAGGCGCGCGGATGAGGTCGATCTGACACGCCGGCGTCTCTCCCGGATCGCCGGGGAACGACCGCACATGCCGAAATGAACGCGCTACCGCGCGGGTTCGTGCGCGTCATGCCGGGCGTAGCGGGCGGAACGCCGGTAGTCCGCGATTTTGAAGGGTCTTGGAAGAGAACCCCGGGAAAGGCTGCTGGCGGGCGGATCCGGACGCCTGGGTTCAAGGACGAGCGGGTTCTTCGGCGGGCACCAGGGGAGTCAGGCGATCACGTCGCCTGGCCTGGCGCCGGCGTTGAGCAGATCCGCGAGATCGAAGCCTATGGGCGGACGATCATCGAGTACGGGATGGTGCGCGGGCCGAGGCCGGAAGACATCCCGCAGCTACGCGCCTACGGGTACCAGCCAGACGCCGTCGCCAGGATCGAGGAGGAACGCCTTGAGCGGGAAAGGCAACTCGCTGAGATGCTCGCCGCTGGCACCACCGACCGGAGCCGACTCAGCGACATCGTCCACGCCCGGTACCTCTTCTGGGAACTTCGCGACCATCTCCGCGAAGACCTGCACCCGTACGGGATCACGATCGACGAGTTCTTCGCCAACGGTAAGGACTGGCTGAGCGCCTTCCTCGATGACATCCCAGCCGCCGCCATCACCATCACCCTGACCGAGAAGAGCTTCCGCAATCAGGACAAGAAGTGGAAGGGNNGGCAGGGCGCCCTGGTCCTGCCCCGCCTGCGCGATCTCGCCGACCAGCTCCCCGACCTGGTCACAGGTCACAACCCGTCAACGTGATTAAGCCCGGTGGACCGCCAGGGTGCCCCGCTGCAGGCGGCGGTGGCTGGCATGCGCGGCAATGACCACCCCGCCGGAGCTTATTCGTGATCTGCGGGACGCTGGCGTGCAGGTCAGCGATTTGTGGGAACTGGTGAACGCCAGGGTTCAGTACAAGAAGGCGATCCCGGTGCTCATCGACTGGCTCCATGACATCGACGCCCGTGCTGGCGGCCCTGGCCGGACGGGACTGCGGGTCGGCCGCTCCGGTACTGATCGAGGAGTTCAGGAAGGCATCCGATCCCGCCGGTACCGGCCTGGGCTGGGTGATCGGGAACGCGCTGTCGGTTGTGGCCGACGACTCGGTGTTCGACCAGATCGCAGAACTCGCGCAAGACCGCCGATACGGCAGAGCACGCCAGATGATCGTCTGGGGCCTGGGCCGGTCGAAAGACCCACGCGCGGTGCCGTTGCTGGCCGGCCTGCTCGACGACCAGGACGTGACAGCACACGCGGTAATAGCGCTCGGCAAGCTCAGGCCAGCGGGCGTCCGCCCATCCGTCGAGCGGCTGCTGGACCATCCGCAGGCCATTGTGCGCCGGGCAGCGAAAAAGGCACTGGCCCGGCTTCCGCCATGACATCAACGCCGGTCGGCCGCCCCACGTTGCTCCGAACCGTAGCCATCCGGCTCGCCGCGTTACGCACACGTCTCCGCCGTTCTGCGCGGTAATAGGCTCGGTGACGCAAGGCCATGACGGCGCGCCGTAATGAATGTTCTGCTGCAAACGGGCGTTCGTGGACGGGCAGTCCCCGCATGCCGTTGCGGACCTTCAGCGGCGGGCCGACCAGCGCGCGACCGGTGTGGACGAGGTTGTTCGAACTGGTCGGGCATCCCGGTCTCCTGGTCCGCCGCGACGTGATCCACACCTTCGCGGAAGCATGCCCGAGCCCGGGTCCCGGCTTTGATCCAGGTTCTCGAGTCTCGCCCGCAACGACCTGGACGAGCGGGTCCGCAATACCACCGGACCGAGAAGGTAACCGACGCTGAGCGCTGGCCGCTGGGCGGCAACGCCCGCCTGTATCGGCCGCTGTCCGCCGCTCGGGGGCGTGGCATTCCGGCCTGGGTGCTCGCCGCCGCCCAGACCCGACGGTTCGCCCGTCGCTGGTTACGTTCCATGTCGCCGATACCTGGGCGCTCGATCTGGTTCCTGGGCGGCGGAGGCGGAGTGGATCGGGCTGCAGGTGACTTGCGCCACGGCGCGCCAGTACGTATCTTTCCGATGTATCNNGATACATCGGAAAGATACGTAGAAGCTACATTGACCGAGTATCCAGGGCAGCGAGGCCAGGCCACGTGCGCGCCGCGGGGATGTGACGGCCCAGGGAGGCAGCGGCATGTCCAGCAGGCAGTTGTATGACACCATCGGAGCCACTTACACCGTGACGCGGCGCACTGAGCCGCGGATCGCGGCAAGGATCTGGGCTGCGCTCGGCGATGCGCGGACGGTATTGAATATCGGGGCTGGCACCGGTGCCTACGAGCCCCCCGACCGCGATGTCACCGCGGTGGAACCGTCGGCGGTCATGCGTGCGCAGCGTCCCGCAGGCGCGCCGCCGTGCGTGGCTGCCGCCGCGGAGAACCTTCCGTTCGAGGACCAGTCCTTCGACGCCGCGATGGCCTTCAGCACCGTTCATCACTGGCAGGACCCGATCGCTGGGCTGCGCGAGATGCGGCGCGTGGCCCGCCGCGTGGTGGTGTTCACGCACGACGCCAGCGACGCCAGATGGCGCCGCCGGTTCTGGCTTACCCGCGACTACCTGCCTGAGGTCGCCGGCCTAAACGCCGGCCGGCCCTCCCTGGCCGAGCAGGCCCGCGCGATCGGAGCCCGCATGGAGCCGGTGCCCGTCCCGTGGGACTGCGCCGACGGCTTCTTCGAGGCCTACTGGCGTCGGCCGGAGGCATACCTGGACGATGACGTGCGCCGCGGGGTATCGGTGTGGGCCAGGGTCGGGCCGCAGGCCGAGCAGCGGGCGGTGGACAACCTCCGTGGTGACCTTGTCTCAGGCCGGTGGGCCGAACGCAACCGCGACCTCCTCGCCCTCGACGCGGCAGAGCTCGGCCTTCGCCTGCTCGTAGCCTGAACCCCGCCGCAGACTGGCGGTCGGCCGGGTTACGGTAGCCGACTGACTGGGTTCGTCGTCCCGGACAGTGACGGGTGAAGCGCAAATACAACCAAGACACCGCGTTCGGCCCAAAGTGAGGCGATAGAAGTCGCCCGCGAACCCATGAGCTGCATTCGCGCGGCGTAAGCGGGAACGACGAGCCGACCCTGCCGGCAGCCGATGGTCCGCCGGGCCAGTCACACCCTTTCGAGTCGTGGGTGGTCTGCGCACTGGAATGGCTGCTATGGGTGCCGTGCGCGACACTTGCATCTGACGGTCCTCAAGCGCCGAGCCGGCGCTCGGGAGCGATTTGTCAGACTCGCTCGCGTGCACGATGCGTACTCGGTCGTGGATTTAACGCGGGCGCGCATTGGAACTTGTTGGCAATGGGCCTGCCGGCGGCCCCTGCAAGCTGACCCGGCGCCTTCGGCGAGATGGCGCCAGCTCAGCGTGATATGACGGCCCTGTGGACGCGAAGAGGCAGATCGTCAAGGCAATGGCGGTGATCCAGCGGCCGCGAGATGGCGCCCTGCTGGTGTCGGAGCACACAAACCCGTTGGGGGACCCGTTCCACCGCCCTCTCGGCGGTCATGTGGAGTTCGGCGAGTACGCGCTGGACACGGTGCACCGCGAGTTTCAGGAGGAGATCCGCCAGCGCCTGACCGGCGTCCGGTTGCTGGGCGTCCTAGAGAACATCTTCCAGTGGGACGGGGCTTTACAGCATGAAGTGGTCTTCATGTTCACCGCCTCGTTCGCTGACATGGCCGCCTACGAGATCCCTGAACAGCGCATCCTTGATGACGCCGACGGCGGGACGCGCGTGATCTGGCGAACCCGCGACACGCCCGGCCCGCCGCTGTACCCAGATGGGCTGGCTGACCTCATCACACAGGCCGGACGGCTCACCAGCACGGGCCCACAGCCCTAGCGCCCTCACGCCACGTGATGGCATCCAACCGATCCCGACGCACACTGCCGCCGTTCTGCTCGGCGAGCGGGAGTTGGTTCGGGAGGCTGCCAGGCGCACACCGGAGTGGGTGATCTGCACGACAATCTGCGCCGGGTCGTGCGAAGAGCTGCCCAGCCGTGGTCTGCCAGCAGGGCCGCATGATCGGCCCGCTGGTGCCGCTGGATCTTGGCCGTGGTGATCCGCGCCGTGGCGATCTGGGACTGAGTGTGGCGTTGCCGACGAGCAAGCGCGGGCGAAGATCAGCAGCTGGCCGACGTGGCCGGCGCGCCAGAGGTTCGCCTCCAGCCCTGGGCGCGAGATCGCGTTCACGGCGATGTGGTAGACCGCAACCGTCTTGCCCGAGCCGGCGTCCAAGCCACATGAGATGGAATGCCATCGCGGCACTAGCGGCACTAGCGGCCGGCACCTTGGTCATCGGCGGCTGCGGCGGCAGCCCTGGCCATCGCCAGACGGTGCCTGGCACCTTCGTACGGGTGGGCGGCCCGGCACCCGGCTCGCCGG
>DPMS01000660.1 GCA_003541285.1 Actinomycetota bacterium | reverse complement strand
ACGACCTGGTCATCATCTCCGACGAGATCTACCGTGACCTGGTTTTCGACCCCGCGCCCGCGATGGCCAGCCCGGTGGATTTCGCGCCCGAGCGCACGGTGGTCACCACCGCGCTCAGCAAGAGCCTGGCGCTCGGCGGCTGGCGGGCCGGCGTGGCGCGGCTCCCGGACGGCCCGCTCGGTGCCACGCTGCACGGCCTCCTGCTCGGGATCGGGAGTGAGATCTGGTCCGCCACCGCCGGCCCGATCCAGCAGGCCGCCGCCCTCGCCTTCAACGAACCCCCTGAGCTGGCCGAACGTGTCTCCCACAGCCGGGCACTGCACGCCGCAGTCTCCCGTGCCGTGGCGGCCAGGTTCGCCGCCGCCGGGGTCAGCGTCCCCGAGCCGCAGGCGGCGTTCTACCTGTACCCGGACTTCGCGCCGTGGCGG
Organism: Actinomycetota bacterium; assembly: GCA_003541285.1. GTDB lineage: Bacteria > Actinomycetota > Actinomycetes > Streptosporangiales > Streptosporangiaceae > UBA9676. The sequence continues at coordinate 2,797 of DPMS01000660.1, read as the reverse complement.
GAGCACCTGGCCGGGCGGCATGGGGTGACCACCGGCGCCGGTCTCGCCGCCCACCTGCTCAACCAGTACGGCATGGGAGTACTGCCCGCGAGCGTGTTCGGCGAGGAGGAGTCCGTTCTGCGGATGCGGGTGGCCACCGGGCTGCTCTACGGGGACACCGACGCGCAGCGGGAAGCGGCACTGTCGGCGGCCGACCCCATCAGCCTGCCCTGGATCGCCAGCGGCCTGGCCCGGATCGAGGAGGTCCTGGCGGATCTGGCAAGGTAGCCGGCTGTCACCGTGCTGCCCCTCCCGCGCGGGTGGCGCGGAACAGCCGCTGCAAGGGGGGCAGGTAGCGGGCGCGGAACTCCGGTGAGCCGGGCTCACAGCCGTAGCCGCCCCGGACCACCTGGGGCAGCGCTACCGGTGCCATCGCGGCCGCCCAGAGCACGAGCAGGATGAATTCCGCCGGGAATTCGCTGGCGAGTTCCCCTGCCTGCTGGCGCCGCCGGACGTCGGCAAGGTCGGCGCCGATCTCCATCCGCTGGGCGGTCTCCCTCTCATCGCCCGGCGAATCGCCCAGGGCCTGCCACAGCAGCATCCGGGCCCATTCCGGGTGGGCGACGCCTGCGTCGAAATAGCCCGCAACAACCTCGTCCAGCGGCAGGTCCGGGGCGGCCAGCGACCCCTCCGCCGCCCGCCAGCGCTCGCCCAGTTCGCCGTACAGGCCCTGTTTGCCGCCGAAATAGTAGGAGATCAGCTGCTGGTTGACGCCCGCCCGCTCGGCGATGCCGGCCACCCGGGCGCCGGCGAACCCCTTGGCCGCGAACTCCGCGGCGGCAGCTTCCAGGATCCGTTCCCTGGTCCGCTCCGCGTCTCGCTTCCGTTCGGCCGGGGCCGGCGACCGCCGGGGTCCAGCCCCGCCACGTGATGCGTTCTGCGCCTGGCAGGCCAGTACGCGCTGGTTGACCAGGCCCTGACCGGCCGGGAGAACCTGGAGATGACCGGGCGCCTGTACCAGCTCAGCCGCGCCGAGGCGCGGCGCCGGGCAGCCGCCGTGCTGGCCCGGCTCTCACTTGCGGATGTGGCCGACCGGCTGGCGCGGACCTACTCGGGCGGCATGCGCCGGCGGCTGGACCTCGGAGCGTGCCTGGTCGGCGGCCCGAAGGTGCTGCTGCTCGACGAGCCGTCCTCCGGCCTGGACCCGGCGGCCCGCCGGGAGGTCTGGTCCTACCTGCGGGACCTCACCGGCTCGGGCACCTCGGTCCTGCTCACCACGCAGCAACTCGATGAAGCCGACGAGCTGGCGGACAACATCGTGATCATCGATCGCGGGACGGTGATCGCCGAGGGAAGCCCGGCCCTTCTCAAGTCGAGGCTGGCCGACGACCGCGTCGAACTGACCGTCGCGCCGGCGCAGATCGGCAAGGCCCAGCGAGCGCTGGAACCTGTCCTGGCCGCGGTATCAGGGACCGGCCACACCGCCGGCGAGAACACGGGCCGCCCGCTTGCTGTGGACGGCGGAACCGGCCGCATCACGTTCCGGGTTCGCCCAGGCAGTGCCGGGCTCACCGCCGTGCTCCGGTCGCTGGACGAGGCCGGGGTCGGCGTGTCCGGCCTCACCGTGGGCAGGCCCTCGCTGGACGACGTGTTCCTCGCCCTCACATCCGGGCCCGCCGCCTCCCCGCTCGCCGGGGAGCCACGCCGATGACCGCGACCGCCGCCATGCCCGCCCGCCCGCGCCGCTTGCCGGCCCTGGCCACCGACACCTGGGTGGTCGCCCACAGACATCTCATCCGCACCGCGCGGACCCGCGAACTGATCATCGCAGCGGTGGTCACCCCGGTTCTGTTCCTGCTGCTGTTCCGCTACATCTTCGGCGGCGCCATCCCGGTGCCGGGCATGAGCTATGTCGACTACCTCATCCCGGCACTGCTCGTTCAGAATGCGATTTTCGATGGGTTCGCGACCGCATCCGCCCTCGCCGTCGATGCCAGGGATGGCGTGGTGGACCGGTTCCGGTCACTCCCGATGGCCCGGTCCGCCGTGTTCACCGGCCGCGCGCTCTGTGACCTGCTCCGGCAGGCGGCGCTCCTGGTCATCCTGCTCGCCGCCGCCCTGGCCACCGGGTTCCGGTTCCACGCCAGTGCGCTCTCGGTGCTGGCCGGGCTCGGCCTGTGCCTGGCGTTCGGGCAGGTGCTGTTCTGGGTCTTCGCCACTATCGGATTCGGCACCGCCAACCCGGAAACCGCCGCAGCCATGACCACGCCGTTCTTCCTGCTGGTGTTCGTTTCCAGCGCCTTCATCCCGGTGAGCACACTCCCCGGCTGGCTCCAGCCGGCTGCCCGCGAGCAACCGGTCAGCCAGTTCATCGACGCCGTCCGCTGCCTCACCCAGGGCGCGCCCGCCGGGCAGGTGCTCGGCCACAGCGCCGCCTACTTCACCTTGACGTCCCTGCTGTGGAGCGCCGGGATCGTGGCCGTGTTCGCCACCCTGGCCCGGCGCTCCTACCGGAAGCTGTGAGCGCCAGTCAGAACGGCAGCAGTTCGGGCCGCTTGGGGTTGACGCCGTCACCCGACGACACACCGCGCACCCGCCGGGCCACCCAGGGCGCGGCGTGTACCCGTGCCCACCGCAGGTCCATCCGGCGGGCCGCCAGCCAGGCCTGGGTCTGCGGCGAAGCGCCATCGGCCGATGGCCACGGTTCACGCCAGTCGGCCGCCACCGGGGTACCGACCACCTCGCACGCCCGCAGCGCCACCCGCCGGTGCGCGTCCGGCGTCAGGGGCAGCCCGTCGGCGCTCCACGCCCGCGGCTC
>DPMS01000427.1 GCA_003541285.1 Actinomycetota bacterium | reverse complement strand
GGGAGCGTGATCTGAGGTCAGAAGGGCTGCGGATCGATCATCCGGAACAACCGCCCGCCGTGGGTGAGCGTGCCGATGTCGGGGTGCTGCGGTCCCAGCAGGGCGGTCAGCTGGTCGACGATCGCTTGTCGTTCGGCCGACTCCCCGCCTGTTGATTCATGGCGGGTGGGCAGCATGTTGGCCGGGCAGGGCAGCGTGTCGGGATGCGGCTGCCCCAGCACCCTGGCCAGTTCGGCAGCGGTCTGACCTTCAAGCACGCTGCCTTCGGCCAGGTTGCCCTGGCTGGCGAGGACAGCCGCCGTGACCATGTTCGCGGCCAGCGTGTAGGGATGAGCCGCGCCGAGCCTGTCGTCCAGCCCGGCGGCGGCTGATCGGGCGGTGGACAGGGCCGGCTCGTAGTCCTCCTGAAGGCACAAGGCGGTAGCGATGTTGACCTTGCAGATCAGGGAGTGCGGGTGAGATGGCCCGAGCCTGGCTTCGTAGATGGCGAGGACTTCCTGCGCGCTGGTCCTGGCGTCCTGGATCTTGCTCAGGGCCAGCAGGTTGATCGCGGTACTCAGCCGGGCTGCCAGCGCGTCGCTGCTGTCTCTGCCGAACCCACGGATCAGGCCCTGCCTGCCCTGGTCGAAATGCTCCTGTGCGAGGTCAGGCCTGCCGGCGCAGCGCTGGGTGACACCAAGCAGCACCTGGGCGTTCAGCGTGGCCCGGTCGTCATCACCGAGCGCCGCCCGGCATCTCGTCCACACAGCCGTCATCTGGGTGACCGCCTCGGAATAGCGGCCAGCCTCCAGCAGGTCGCGGGCGACGGCCATGGCGGAGTCCAGCGTTCTGGGGTGCTCGGATCCGAGGGTGGCCGTGCGCCGCTCAAGGGTGAGAGCATCCAGGGCAAGTGATTTGTCGAACTCCCCGGTGAGCCGCAGCGACAGCGCAAGATTGTTCGCCGCGGACAGCGTCCCGGGATAGTCGTCGCCGAACTCGCTGGTCCACGTCTCGTAGGTGACCCTGTCCTGCGCGAGGGCTTCGTGATACTGCCCGCGAGCCCGCAGGTCGGCGGCGAGGCTGCTGGCGGTCATCAGCGTGTGCGGGTGCTTATCGCCGAGCATGTCCCGCTGGCCGGCCAGCACTTCCGCATCAAGTGCCTGGGATTGGGTGAACTCCGCCAGATCGCGGATGATGTTCGCCAGGTTGAAGCGCAGCCGGAACAGCTGTTTGCGCACCGAGCCGGTCATCGCCGGGTCACCCTCGGTGGACAGCATCTGCTCCCACGCGCCCTCGATCTCTTGTGCGCGCCGTCGGCCTCGTTCGAGGTCGCCGCGCTGGCGCAGATAACGTACCCGGTCGATGAGCAACTGGCGGACTAGCTCTTCCTGCGACCACATGGCGCCTGAGGGCGTCAGATGCGGCCAGATCAGCCGGTAGCGCGTCCGGGCGGCCGGGTCGTCCACCTCGCCGTCCGGGCGGGCGGCGACCAGCAGTTGATGCACGTCCCGTCGGGCCGCGGCCATCTCCTCCGCCGACATCCGCTCCCGGACGACGGCTTGCAGCAGACGGTGCACCACGATCTGATGTGCGCTGGTGTCCAGCTTGATCAGCGCGAGCCGGTCCAGCCGCCGGATGACCGTACCGATGATCATTGGCTCGGAGAAATCGGAGTCCAGCGGCGCGAGCGCGGCTGCCATCGCCTTGCTGTAGATCAGTTCCAGGCTGATGTCCGGTGCCATCACCGAGCAGAGGCTGAACAGCCGGGCGGCGGCGGGGGCGGTCTCCTGCAGCCGGTTCAGCGACAGGTCCCAGGCCTGGGCGACCGGCCGCGGGTAGTCGGCGAGCTGGGCGAAAGAGAGGCTGGCAGGCTGGCTGCTCAGCTGTTCCAGGTATCCGGGGACGCCCATCCCCGTCTCGGCCAGCCAGGCGCCGGCGGCGGCCACCGCTAGCGGCAGGTCACCGAGGGCATGCGCCACCTGGTCTGCTTCTTCCGCGGTGATCCTGGGCAGCCGCCGCTGCAAATGCCGGATGCTCTCCGCGCGGGTGAAGACCTCGACCGGAAGGGACTGCCCCTCATTGCTCCAGGCTCTGATCGGCGAGGTGATCAGGACGTGGCCGTGACCGGTGGGCAGGAGCGGCTGCACCGCCTCGATCTCGTCGGCGTTGTCGTAGACAAGCAGCCACCGCTGCTCGGTCCGGGTATCGCTCAGCAATTGCAGTACCTGGCTGGCGACCTCGGCGACGCTGCCTTCCTCAGGCAGACTGCTGGCCTCGAAGACTTCCCGCATCTTCTTGCCGAGGTCGGCCAGCGAGGCATCGATGTACTGCGCCTGACCGCAGTTCATGAACCAGATGACGTCGTAATCGGCCATGAAGCGGTGAGCGTATTCCACGGCGACCTGGGTCTTGCCGACGCCACCCAGACCCTGGAGGATCACTGGGCGTCCCACCGCTCCACCGCCTGCCCGCAGTTCCTCCCGGAGCCGGCGCAGGTCGTTCTCACGGCCGGTGAAGTTGACGTTGCGGGCAGGCAGCCGCAGGATCTGGCGGCGATGAACGCCCGGGTAGCGGGTATCGGCTGGTATTGCCGTCCTCATCCGCTCACCGTCAAGTTTGTCGAGCAGGCTTGCGGCGGCTTGGTCCTCTGGCAGCCCGGCCAGGAAAAGCACCGGCACGTCATCGAACTCATGCGGCACGCGTGCCTCGGAAACGGACACCGCCAGGACCAGGCGGCCAGCGGGCGCGGCCTCGCGCATCTGGCGGCGGTACGCCTGCGAAACCACCGCTACGACCCGGGGCTGCGTCTCGGGGCTTGTCTCGGGAACGGACGTCTGGTCGGCCCAGCGAACCCGGATCCCCGCGCCCGCCAGTACTGCCGTGATCCATTCAGCCCACAACTGGTCCTCGGGGCTGAAGTCGAGGTAGACGTCTTCCGCCGAAGGTAGCGGCTGGCGGGCGAAGAGCCGCCGGTTCCGCTCGCGCACCGGCGCCTCCATATCCGGCAGCAGGGTCACTTCTCCCCGGGTGATCTGGCTGGTGATCCGCTCGAAGGAGGCCAGCAGCGTGGCCGGGGATCCCGGAATATCGCCGAAGACGGCCAGGATCTCCTCGTAGGCATAGAACGCCCGGTACGGCACTTCGACCGCCGCCCAGTACTGGCGCCGCTCGATGTCCGTCATCCCGGCCGGCAGCCCCTGGAACAGATCGGCCGCGAATGCCAGGCCCGCACCGGCCTTCTCGTGCTCAGCCTGGTCGATCCGCATTGGTACGGGCAGGATCCGGATAGCGCGGTCCTGCCGCGCCTGGATCAGGTCGGCGATCCTGGCGGCACCCTCGATACCCTGGGTGCTCAAGGTGAAGCAGTCAACCAGCACGTCGGGCAGGTGCAAGGTGCAGATATCCGCGATATCGCTCAGCCCCGTCCGGCTGTCAATGAGGACATAGTCATACTGCTGCTTCATATCCATGCGCAGGGCGTCGAAGAATGCCGCCCCATACATCTGATCGTAGAAGTTATCCCAGGCCAGTGCGCTCAGGGTCGACTTGTAGTCACTGTTCTGCTTCCCTGGGAACAGGAGGCTCAGGCTCCCCCCCGCCGGAAAATCCCAGCGGACCGGGATGGTATATTTCTGTACCTTTGCGCGCTCACTTATGAGCCGTGTCAGCCCGCGGGACGCGGTCGCCTCCGCCTCCTCGCTGTCCGTCGGCACTTCCGCGGTGAGAGATTCGAGGTATGCGTCGGCGGCCCACTCGTACTCGCGGACGAAGTCGATAATGCCGGGGCTCTCGCTCACCTCGGTATCCAGAAAGGGCTGGAAGAACCG
>DPMS01000426.1 GCA_003541285.1 Actinomycetota bacterium | reverse complement strand
CTGACCTCAGATCACGCTCCCCGGGCTAAGTGCGGGGGCAGCACCGGCCGGCATACCTTGCCTTTCCGTGCTGGCCGCGCCGGCGATCTGGCGTGGCCGACGGCCAGTGGTGGCGATTTGCTTTTCCGGGCGGGCAATACCGGAGATCCAGGTCAGCACCTTGGGAAGAATCTCTACCGCGTTGAAGTGGGCCGCGCCTGACTGCACTTCGACCCGGGCACCCTTGATTTGGCGCGCGAGCCACCGGGTGTGACTAGCCGGCGAAAAGACGTCATTCCCCCCGTGCCACAGCATCACTTGTGCCGTTATTGTGGACAGGTCGAATCCCCATGGGCTGCGCAGCGCAAGCACATCGTCGACCCAGCCGCCGGCGCTCTCTTTCAGCGCTTCCGCGTGGTTCTCGGCAATGATTCGCCGGAGCGCGACATCCCCAACTACTTCCCGGTCATGGCTGACAAGTTCTGGCCAAAGGGACCGGAGCAGGCTTTCCGGATCACGGCGTACCTGCCCCGCACGCTTAGCGAGTTCGGCCGCCAACGTCGCTTCGCCATCGTGGTATGCCTGAACATTTGAATCCGCCATGCCGGCCGACCAATCGAGGCCCTCCGCATTGTAGGGTGCCAGGCTCCCGAGGGCCGCAGCACGGATTACCCGGTCCTTCAGCAGGGCGGCACAGGCCAGGGCGTGCGGACCACCGCCAGAGCGGCCAACGATTCCGAACCGGCCGATGTGGAGGGCGTCGGCGATGCTCGCGACATCGGCTGCCGCATCGGCGACGGTGCGGCCGATGAGCCGATCCGACCCGCCGTAACCTGGCCGGTCGTAGGTAATGAGGCGGATGCCAAGCCGGTGCAGGACAATTCCGCGGGGACGGGGGCCGCACCGGCCGCCGGGCGTACCGTGTAACAAGAAGACCGGGCTCCCGTCCGGTGCGCCCGAACTCTCCACCGCCAGACGACGCCCATCAGCAGCATTTACCACCCGCGTCACCCTAGCCTCCAGTACCTACCTGGCTCTCGCCCGGTAATCGTAGAGTGGCCATACGTACGCCCACTGTCAGCGGGCTGCCATCTCAAGAGGCGGCTACGCAAGGTTACCTCCTTATGCCCCTGGTAAGCGAGGTAACAGTTCCGTGCCGCCTTGCGCACAATCATCTGCGGCAGGCGCCGGCTGCCCTGCCTCACCTGACCGGCCGGCGAGAGCGCGCCGAGCATAATCGCACGCCTGCGCCAGTACCAGGCGGGTTGGATGCAGAAATGAAACCTGCGCGGCACCATTCCTTGACACTTCAATCTAGCTCGCGGCGAATGCGGCACTGTTGCCCGGCCTCCAGTCACTACATGCCGGTGCGGGCGCCGCTGGACAGCCGGGTGGCCAGTTCGCTGTCGATCTGGCGGGCACAGTCGAGGAGCCGGGGGAGGAACTGCTTTTCCAGCGTCCGCATGGGTACCCGCGCCGCGTGCGCGCTGGCGTTGATGGCCGCGACCACCTTGCGGGAGCCGTCGCGGATCGGCACAGCGATCGAGCGGACGCCGGCTTCCAGTTCCTGGTCCACCGCCGCCCAGCCCTGGCTGCGCACAGTCGCCAGCAGGGCGCGCAGTTCCTGCTCGTCGACGACGGTGTGGTCGGTGAGCCTGCGCCGGGTGGTCCGGCTCAAGTGTGCGTCCAGTTCACTTTCGGGCAGGTGAGCCAGCAGGACCCGGCCCATCGAGGTGGGGTAGGGAGGGAGCCTGGTGCCCACCGTGAGCGCGATCGTCATGATCCGGTTCGCCGACGCGCGCGCCACATAGACCAGGTCGTCGCCGTCGAGAACGCTCACCGAGCAGGACTCGTGGAGTTCCTCGGCGAGATCCTCCAGATGTGGCTGGGCGATCTGGGCGACGCTGAAGGAGGACAGGTAGGCGTAGCCAAGGGCGAGTACCCGGGGGCGGAGCGAGAACTGGCGCCCGGAACTGCCCACGTACCCCAGTTCCTGCAAGGTCAGCAGGAACCTGCGGGCTGCCGCCCTGGTGAGCCCCGTGCGCTCGGCGACCTCCGACAGAGTCAGCGAGGGGTGCTCGGAGGAAAAACAGCGGATCACCGCCAGCCCCCGGTCGAGCGACTGCACGAAGTCGGTCCGGCGCGCACCACCATCTGCTGCCCGGCGCCCGGGTCGGCCCACGGCCGTGCCGGACCCCTCAGGCCCGTCGGCCTCGTCCTCCCGGTGGCCTGTGCCCCCGCCCGGCATGTTCACATTGCGAACGATAGCGCGTGGCGGGGACTCTCCGCCAGACCGCGGTCCCACCGGTCACCCTGGGCACGGCTGGTCACGGTGGCCGCCGGTCCGTCAGGACCGGCGGCGGGCGATCTCATGCAGTGCGATCCCGGCCGCCACCCCGGCGTTGAGCGACTCGGTGCTGGCGGCCATCGGGATGCGGGCCAGCAGGTCGCAGCGCTCCGCCACCAGCCGGGACAGGCCGCGTCCCTCCGAGCCGATGACGAGCACCAGTGGCCCGTCCGCGACCTCCAGGTCGCCGATGCCGACCGCGCCCGATGCGTCGAGGCCCACCACGAACAGGCCTTCCTCCTGGTAGGAGGTGAGGGCACGGACCAGGTTCGGCGCCTGTGCGACCGGCACCCGGGCAAGTGCACCCGCCGACGCTTTCCACGCCCCCGCGGTCACGCGTGCCGACCGCCGGGCCGGGATCACCACGCCGTGCCCGCCGAACGCAGCGGCCGACCGCACGATCGCGCCCAGGTTGCGCGGGTCGGTGACCCCGTCCAGGGCGACGATGAGCGGAGCCTGGCCCATGGCTGCGGCCCGTACGGTCAGGTCGCCAGGGTGGGCGTAGTCATAGGGAGCGATCCGCAGCGCCAGGCCCTGATGGACCGAGCCGCCGGTCAGCCGGTCCAGTTCCGCCCGCCCTGCCTCGATCATGGGGATGCCCGCCCGCGCCGCCAGGGTGATCACCTCGCGCACCCGCTCGTCGGCATCCACGCGCTGGCCTGCGTACAGGGCGGTCGCTGGCACCGCGGCGCGCAGCGCTTCCAGCACCGCGTTCCGCCCGGCTACGACTTCGGGTGCGTCACCAGCCCCCCGGGCCCGGCCGGCCGGATAGTCACCGCCGGGCGCGCGCCCCGCGAAACCCCTGTCCGCCGGACGGCTGGCGGTTGCCCGGCCCCTGCCTGCGGCCGCGGCCCCCGGCTCACTCTGGCCGGCTCCACCCTGAGGAGCCCGCTCACCGCGGGCTGCCGCGGCGGCACGGCGCTGCGCAGGGTGGCCCGGCCGCATGTGAGCGGGCGGCGTCGGCCCCTTGCCTTCCAGCCGCCGCTTGCCGTAGCCGCCCGTGCCCGGGCGCGGCTTGCCCGACTTGGTGCGCCCGCCCTTGCCCGCGCGCCCGGCCCGGGATTGTCCTGACGATCCAGCGCTCACCGTGCTGCCCTCCGGTCCGCCCGCGTCCCTGCCAGCGGGCCGGCCGCACGACGGGTCATCGCTTCAGTTCCCATCTCGGGCCGTCCGGGGTGTCCTCGATCAGCACGCCGGCGTCCTGGAGGCGCTGCCTGATCGCATCCGCCGCCGCGTAGTCCCTGCGCTCCCGGGCCGCCTGCCGGTCGGCAAGCGCCGCCTTGACCAGCGCGTCGACAACCTCGTGCAGGTCGTCGCCAGCGCCGCGGGTAGCCCAGGGCCCGGCCAGCGGGTCCAGGCCGAGCACGCGGAGCATGGCGCGGACCGCAGCCAGGAACCGGCCCGTCTCCCCCGCATCCCCCGCCGCCAGTGCGTTGTTACCCTCGCGAACTGTTTCATGCACGACAGCGAGCGCCTGCGGCACGCCGAGGTCGTCATCAAGTGCGGCTGCGAACTCGGGCGGGCCAGGTACGCCTCCCAGCGGGGACGGGCCCGGGGGGGCGCCGATGGGGCGGCCTAGCAGTCCGGCGGCGCGGGTTACGAAACCCTCGATCCGGCGGTAGGCGGCAACGGCCTCGGCCAGCGCCTCCTCCGAGTACTCCAGCGGCGAGCGGTAATGGGCCTGGCCGAGGTAGTAGCGCAATTCCACCGGCCGCACCCGGGTCACCATCACATCGACGAGCAGCGAGTTCCCCAGCGACTTGCTCATCTTTGCCCCGGCCACCCCGACCAGGCCGTTGTGCAGCCAGTACCGGGCGAACTCATCGCCGGCCGCACGCGACTGGGCGAGTTCGTTCTCGTGGTGCGGGAACACCAGGTCGAGGCCGCCGCCATGGATGTCAAAGCCGGCCCCGAGGTACTTGGTGGCCATGGCAGAGCATTCCAGGTGCCAGCCGGGGCGGCCCGGTCCCCAGGGGGTTTCCCAGGCCGGTTCGCCGGGCTTCGCGCCTTTCCAGAGGGCGAAGTCGCGCGGGTCGCGTTTGGCGTCATTGGTTTCTGTGTCGTCCGCGGCCCGCATGTGCTCAAGGCGCTGGCCGGACAGCGCACCGTAAGCCGGGTAGGAACTGACGTCGAAATAGACATCGCCGCCAGCCGCGTACGCGTGGCCAGCCCCGATGAGGCGCCGCATGAGCGCGATCATCTCCGGCACGTGGCCGGTCGCCCGGGGCTCCACATCCGGCGGCAGGCAGCCCAGCACGTCATAGGCGCGGGTGAAGGCCCGCTCGTTGCGCTGCGCCACCGACCACCATGGGACTCCCTCGTCGGCGGCGACCCGCAGGATCTTGTCGTCGATGTCGGTGACGTTGCGGCAGAAAGTGACCTGGTAGCCACTGGCCACCAGCCAGCGCACCAGGATGTCGAAACTCACCCCGGACCTGATGTGCCCGATGTGCGGTGGAGCCTGCACGGTGGCGCCACACAGGTACAGCGACGCCTTCCCCTGGACAAGCGGGGAGAACTCGCGCACCTCGCGCGCGGCGGTGTCATAGAGACGGAGCGTCACCCAGCCAAGGCTACCGGGTATGGCCGGGCCCCGGCCCGGTCATGATCGTGGTGCAGCCGCAGCCGCAGCCGGCCCAGGGCGTCCCCGTCCCGTCGGCCGGTTATGGATCGCTGGCCCCCGGCTCGCCGGCCGACCCGTCCGGCGGCTTCCCTGACGTCGTCCAGCTCGCCCGCTCCGGGAAGAAGATCAAGGCCATCAAGCTGTACCGCCAGTACACCAACGTCGGCCTCAAGGAAGCGAAAGACTTCGTCGACAGCCTCTGACGGCGGTCCTGGCCAGAGCGCCCCCTAGTACTACAGGGCTAGATCTTGATGTCGGTTCGTGAATCCGGCTGCACCGTGTGCCATTG
>DPMS01000504.1 GCA_003541285.1 Actinomycetota bacterium | reverse complement strand
GGTCCGCAAGGCGGTCGGCGGCGGCCACGACCGGTCCGTCCGCCCGCCTACGGTCGGGGAGTGGCTGGAGGAGTGGCTGGCCGCCAAGAAGAAACTGCGCGCTGGCACGGTGCGCAGCTACGCCAGCCACATCCGGCTGTATTACCAGCCGCACATCGGCTACATCAGCATCAACCGGTTGCGGGTCACCGACGTCGCCTCGGTGTTCGAGGCCGTCGAGGAACTCAACGAGGCCATCACCGAGGCCCGCACCAGCGGTGACCCCGCGCGGCGCGCCGGCGTCAAGGGCCGCCGCCTCGTCGGCCCCGCCACCCAGCAGCGCATCCGCGCCACGCTGCGCTCGGCGATCGGCACCTACATGAAACAGCACCAGGGCATGCTCCTGGCCAACGTCGCCTCGCTCCTCGAGCTGCCCTCCGGGGACCGGCCCAAGCCCCTGGTCTGGACCGACGAACGCGTCCGGGCCTGGCAAAAGGACTACGAGGCCCGACTCGCCGACGCGCGGGAACGCGCCAGCGGCAGGCGCGTCAATCCGCTCGACATCTGGGTCTCCACCTCCCGGCCATCCCCGGTCATGGTGTGGACCCCGGCCCAGACCCAGGTCTTCCTCGCCCGCGCCGCCCGCCACCGGCTGTACGCCATGTGGCGCCTGATCGCCTCCCGCGGGCTGCGCCGCGGCGAGGGCTGCGGGCTGCGCCGCACCGACACCGACCTAGCCGCCGCCATCACCTCCATCCGGTGGCAGATCACCCAGCTCGGCTGGGACACCGCGCAAGGCGCCCCGAAGTCCGACGCCGGGGAGCGGCAGGTCGCCCTCGACGCCGACACCGTCGCCGACATCCGCGCCCACCGCCCGCGGCAGCAGAAAGAAAAAGAGGAAGCCGGGGACGCCTGGACCGACTCCGGGTTCGAGTTCACCAACCCCGACGGCACCCCGCTGCACCCCGCCGCGGTCACCGACGCCTTCGAACTGATCGCCTACCTCGCCGGGCTGCCCCCCATCCGCCTCCATGACCTGCGCCACGGTGCCGCCACCAGTTTCGCCGCCGGGCACGACATGAAAGTCGTCCAGGACACCCTCGGCCTGTCCTCCATCACCATCGCCGCCGACACCTACACCAGCGTCCTGCCCCAGCTCGCCCGCCAGTCCCCGAAGACGTCGCCGCGCTCATCCGGCCGGCCACGACCCCGGCCAGAGCACGCCACGCGACCGCAGGAGGCGGGAACAGGCGCACCAGGGCAAAAGAGAGCCGACCCAGGATCACCGGGGGCGGTAACCGCCGCCATGAGTGCCGTTCCTGATGGCCGCGGGCAGGCCCGTCGCGCTGCGGGGGCGCGTGTCCTTACCTCGCGCCGGGCCGCGCGTGCTGCCCAGGTCACGGCAGCGGCGGCGGGGGGCCTGATGGCTGCAGCACAGGGGGTGCTGAGCGTGAGCAGCAGTGCCTCGTTCGGCAGGTCAGTTGCGGTTAGGCTGCGCTCCATCGGATTGTCTCTGGCTCCGCCGCCGAGCTCGGCGGCACCTTCCGCGTCAACAGCGAGCCCGGCACCCGGACCCGGTTTCGAATCGTGCGTCCCGCTCAGCTAGCCTCCGGATACTGCTCGCTGGAGGTGTTCACGTTGCCGCTGGCGAACGTTTTCGTCCGAGCAGAAACCGGTGCCGCTGCGCTTGAGACATAGCAGGCCGAGCAGCGTGCCATCCGGCGCGATAACGGCGAGTCGGCGACGGCTGGCCGCGATCATCTGCTGTAGCGCGGTATCCGCCGACGCCGTCGGCGCGATCACCCGCCCGCTCAGATGGCCAAGCCGCGCAGCCGGCGCTGAATCGGTCGCGTCCGGGCGGAGGTCGGCACGGTCAATTACGGTGAGCAACCGGGTACCGGACATAATCAGGACGACGTGCACGTGATCGTCGGCGAAGAGCTGACGAACGTCGCCGACCGTACTGTCCTCATGACAGAGTTTCGGATGGCGCACCATCAGGTGAGCGACGGTTTCCATGCACATCGCCGGGATAGGTCTTACCGGCCGGTTGCCGACGGCAACAAGACCGTGTAGTAGGTGCCATGACACCCTGGGCGGGCGTCCGGCTGGAGCGGTGTCACGGACGCGGGCACTGCACTCGTGCGCGGCATCCCGTCAATGTCCTCGAGGTCCACCGACCGTGATAGCAGCCGTCCCGAGCTGGCACCGAAGGCGATCGGGTCGTCATCGGTTCCGGGGAGATCACCGAGACAGCGGTATGTGCTGGCGACTCCGGGCCCCAGCGTGTCCTCAGCCTCGGCGACGGCGTGAGTCCGGCCGCTGCCGGACCTGATTTCCACTACATGTCCCGGTTGGACACCGAGCGACGCGAGGTACTCGGCCTCACCGGGTTCGCGTCGGCCTCGGTGATCAGCGCGACGGTCAAGGTAGCTCCTCCTTCGTGCTCACGTCGTGGGTTGCCGTGGTCTCGGAGACCGCTGGCGTGCCTGGTGAGGGCTCGGGATGGCGGGCGAGCCGGGCGAGGAACGCGGCGGCGACCAGTGCCCACGCGGCGACCGCGACCCAGAGCATGAACCGGGCGAGCGGTTCCATGAACGCCAGGTGCGCGGCTTTGCCGAAGGTCAGCGTGGCCACGCTGTACATGCCGAGGGGGAAGACTACGCTCCACAGCGTGGGCTCGTAGGTGAGCGGCCAGTGGCGGCGGACGTGCCGCCATAGGCCCAGGATGACCAGCAGCGGGATCCACCAGGTGCCGAACGCCCACAGGGCGAAGGTGAACCCCTCCACGAAGGCGTCGGTCGCCCGCACGACCGGAATACTTGCGGGGAGGGCGAGGTCCCGGGCACCGGCCAGCACCGAGATCGCGGTGGCGCCCATCAGGATCCAGTACGGCGGGCCGAGGGTGGCCGGGGTCATGGGGACGGTGAGCCAGCGCAGCAGGATCAGCGCGACGACCATCAGGTACAGCAACAGGCCGACGCACCACAACCCGGTGTTGCGACGTGAGGTCGCACGTTATGAGTGAATACGTCGAAGGAGGTCGGCTGATGTCGAAGACGTAATCCAGGCCAGTGTCCAAGGCCCGTCCCTACCCTGACATGCGCGGCCGGGTCCCGCCCGGCCGGGTGTGAAGCTCAGGGGAAAGCCCAAGGATTCCCGCTCCGTCTGGGAATCACAGGCGAAGGGAAGGCTGGGCATGGGGTGAACAACAGTGAAGCCTTGCTGATGCCTCGTAATTGTGACTCCCCGGGGCGGGTAGTAATGCCGGGGAGACAGGGACATGCCGTTGGAACGCGGCAGGCGGCGGTCAAGGACATCGCTTGACCGTGTGGACACCGTCGTCTCCGGGGTACAGAGGACACCCAGCCCCAGCCGTTGCTCATGCGTGCAGAACACGGAAACCTCGTCAGGGTCCGGTGCACCTCCGGGTGGGCCGGTAAGCCGACCGCAAGGGGGGCCCAATTCCCTGGCG
>DPMS01000780.1 GCA_003541285.1 Actinomycetota bacterium | reverse complement strand
CCCGCAGGCGAGCGAGCCCATCACCGAGTAGGCGGGGGCGTTGATGTGGAACAGCGGCAGCGAGGTCATCAGCCGGTCGTCAGCGGTCAGGCCCATCCAGTACGGGAAGCCCTCTCCCGCCAGGACGTAGGCCCGGTGAGTCTGCATGACGAGCTTGGACCTGCCGGTGGTGCCGGAAGTCGGGATGAGGACCGCCAGGTCGCCCGGCCTCACTCCGGCATCCGGCAGCCGCCCGCCATCCGCCGGCCGCCCAGCCCCAGGCCGCCCGGTGCCTGCCTGGCCATCGCCCAGTGAGCTCGCCCAGCCCCGGGTGAGGTCGTCGGCGTCGAGCACCCCCAGTCCGGGCAGGCCGGCGACCTTCGCCTCCTCGACCAGCGAGGCGAGGCCGATATCGGTGATCAGCGCCCGCGGCCGGGTCTGGTGGACCAGCCCGGCGAGCTCGGCGGGCGCGCTGCGGGGGTTGACCGGCACGGTGACCGCGCCGAGACACGCCAGTGCGAGCCAGCAGATCAGGTACGGCGGGCTGGTGCGGGCAGTGGTCATCACCAGGTCGCCGTGCCGCACCCCAATCGCGCGCAGCGCTTCTGCCGTCGCCGCCACCTGCGCCAATGCGCCACCGAACGTCAGCGAGCCGTCGTCGGTGCGTATCCAGATGCCGTCGCCATCCCGGCCGGCCGCGTCGGTCAGCAGCTCCGGGATCGTGCGGGACGGCGCGATCCCGTCAGCCATGGCTAAGACAATACGTGCTGAGCAGTGGCCGGCAGGAGAGCCAGCGCCGGCCGTCAGGCTGGCCGCGTTCTGCGCCGCACGACCAGGGCGCCAATGCCGGACAGGAGCAGCACGGCCCCTGGCAGCAGCACGATCGGCAGCAGGGCCGCTGGCTGCCACACATTGGCCTGCAAGGCGGTCACCGTGTAGACGAGCGCGATGATGACCAGGCTGCGGCTTTGCTCGTGACTGGTGAACAGCCACAGGCCCACGGCGATGACGATGAACTCGACCGTGCCCTGCATCCAGAGTGCGGCCAGCAGCGTCGGCTCCCAGAAGCCAGACAGCGTCACCCACAGCAGCGGCAGCGCCAGCCCGGCTGTGACGAGCACGGCCCCGGCGATCTGGAAACCGCGTCCAGGGATACTGGTGCCCCTCTTGCGCGCCTGCCGGCGGTACCACGCCAGCGTCAGCAGGTAGCCGCCAACGAGCGCCTCCAGCCAGTACCAGCCGAGGACAAAGCTCGCATCGGGGATCCATGGTCCGCCTGGCAGGAAGAGCGGACCCCGGAAGAAGCCGCCGCCGGGGAGAAAGGTGGGTCCAATGAGCCTAGTCTCGGGCCTGGCGCGGCTGCCGGGCTTACGGCGTGGCCGGTGGCGGGAGGCCGCGGCCGAGCACCTCGAGCAGGTCGTCGAGCACATCGTCGGGCACCTGGCCACCCGCGGTCCAGTCGGCCCAGCGCATCCCGATGAAGTTGCCGACCCCGGTGTAGATGTAGGCGACGACCTCCGGGTCATACCGGGCGTCCACCTCCCGGGCCAACTGGGCCCGGCGCACCCCGCGGGCGTAACCGCGGGCCAGGGTCTCGTAGTACTCACGGAACAGTCCCGGGTCGACGAACTCCGACTCCCGCACGATCCGGTCCATCCATGGACGCTGCGAGAGCATGTCGAAGAATGCCCGGAAACTGGCCCGCTCCCGCTCCCGCTGGCCATCGCCGGCCTGCTCGATGGCGGTCTTCATCGCCAGCCGCAGGTCGGCATTGATCTGGCGGACGACGGCGGCAAAGATCTCGGCCTTGGATCCGAAGTGGGCGTAGAAGCTGCCGGTGGCGATGCCGGCCCGGGCGCAGATGCCTGCCACGGTCGTCCGCCGGTAGCTGCTCTCCCCGAAGAGTTCCTCGGCTGCGCGCAGTAGCCGCTGCGCGGGCGGGAGGTCAGGACTGACGGCAGCCCGCCGGTTCGCTGCGACCGTCACACCGGTCACCCCCCGTTCGGGACCTGTCCGGGGCAGCCGCGCCGGCGGTGCGTGCCCGCGGCTTTCCGGTTCCTGGCCAGGGCGCGTCACCCTGGTGCCAGGCGCTTGCCCGCCGCCTGCCGGAGCTTTGTCCGGAAGCGGCAGGCCAGCACCCGTGCGCATGATATTGGCCGCTGGTTAGGGCATGCCCTACGGCATCCCGCTGGCGGGCGCCGTCTGCTCCGACCCGGTGTAGGTGGTGACCGCCCCGGTCGGGGTGGCGTCGGTCACCAGGACCGGGCCCTGCTGGACGATCGCACCGTTGTTGATCACACCGATGAACGCTCCGGTGATGCCGCTGTGATCGCTGGCCGAGTAGGCATAGGGCGCCATCGCCGGACCCTGCGGCAGCCCGCCGTTGATCGCGTTGACCAGGTCAGCCCGGGTCGGGTTCTTGCCAGCCTTCATCATGGCCTGCACGAACGCATACCCGACGGCCTCGCCGTACAGGACGTTGCCGTCGAACGGCGCCTTGGCGTCGTAGGTGTCGTGGACCTTCTTGAACAGCGCGATCCAGCTGTTGGTGGTGTCACCCAGCGCCGGCAGGTAGCCATCGGTGATGATGCCCTGGGTGAGCGCGCTGCCGGAGACCGTCGCGCCGCCTTTCTTGGCGAACGCCTCCAGCAGCCCGCCCAGGGTGATCGGGTCCGAGCCGACGTTGCTGACCGCCAGGGTGGGGCTGTAGCCGAGCTTGAGGCTGGCCAGCTTGAGCAGGGCGGTGAACGCGGGGATGGAGAACGACACCACGACCTGCGCGCCGGCCGCCTTGAGCGCGGCCACCTGCGGGCTGACGTTGACGTTGGTCGGGACGTAGCTCTGCCTGCTCACGACCTGCGCCTTCGGGATCTCGTAGTCGAGGCCCTTGACGCCGTCCTGCCCGAACTCGTCGTTCTGGTAGAAGTAGCCGATCTTCTTGCCCGGGAAGTTCTTCTTGATGTACGCGCCGAGGATCTTGCCCTCGCGGATGTAGTCAATCTGCCAGCCGAACGTCTGCGGGTACGTGGACGGGTTGTTCCAGCAGTCGCAGCCGGAGGCGACGAACACGTCCGGCACCTTGCTGGAGTTGAGGAAGCTGATCGCCGCCAGATGGGTGGGGGTGCCCAGGCCGTCGAAGATCGCATACACGTTGTCCTGGAGCACCAGCTGGTGGACATCGGTCACGGTCTTGGACGGGTCGTACCCGTCATCGAGGTAGGTGTACTTGATCTTGCGCCCGTAAATGCCGCCGTGGGCGTTGACGTACTGGAAGTAGGCGTTGGAGGCGGGGGCGATCTCGCTGTAGCCGGGTGCGGCCGGCCCGGTGAGCGGCTGATGGCTGCCGATGAGGATCTGGGTCGCGGTGATGCCGGGAGCGGAGGCGGTGGGGCCGTTGGACGATGACGAACTGCCGCCGCAGCCGGCCGCGATCATCGCGGTGGCCACTGCGGCGGCCGCGATGGCTGATAGGCGCACCCGGTGTGATCTGTTCATATGGTGCCTTCTTCCTGGTGTTCACTGGCCGGCGGACGCCGGCGCAAGGAATTGAGGCGGGTCGTGAGGGCGGGAGTGACCAGCCGGCCCAGCCGGCGCAGCCCTCCCTGGATGCCGTCGGGGAAGGTGAGCATGACGGCGACGAGAACCACCCCGTATGCGGCGACCGGGATGTTGGCGGCGACCGCGCTGGCCAGGCCGTGGCTGGTGGCCACGTCCTGGACGTAGGTGGGGACAAGGACGATCACGAGGCTGCCCCAGATCGCCCCGGCCAGGCTGCCGAGGCCACCGATGACCGCCCCGGTCAGCAGGGCGATCGACAGGGTGACGGAGAACGACCCGGGGGAGACCTGCGAGGCGTAGACGGCGAGCATGGAGCCGGCCAGGCCCGCACAGGCCGCGCTCACGACGAAGGCGAGAACCCGCAGCCTGGCCACGTTGAGCCCGGCCAGGACGGCGGCGGCCTCGTCGTCCCGGACCGCCCGCCACGAACGGCCGACCCTGCTGCGGGCAAGGTTGGCCAGCAGCACCAGGACTATCAGGGCGACGAGGGAGTTGACCCAGGCCAGCCACCGGGTGGGCGGGAAGGTCGCACCGAGCCAGGCCGGGGCGCTGACGGTGACACCCAGGCCCTGGTCACCGCCGAGCACGCTGGCGAACTGGTTCGCCAGCGAGGGGATGGCGACGGCCAGCATCAGGGTGGCACCCGCCAGGTACGGGCCGCGCAGCCGGGCGGCGGCCACGCCCACCGCCGCCCCGGTGACGGCGGCGATCAGCGCGCTGACCGGGAACAGGGCCCACAACGGCCAGTTCAGGTGCGTTTGCAGCAGCGCCGTGGCGTACGCGCCGACCGCCATGAACGCGCCGTGGCCGAGCGAGATCTGGCCGCTGAGCCCGATCAGCACCGTCAGCCCGGCGATCGCGACCACATAGACGGCGATATCGGCTATCTGGTAGTCCCGGAACGGGCCGAGCACGGCCGATAGCGCCCAGATCACGACCGCTGCGGCAAGTGCGGCCCCGGCGTGGCGAGTCAGCGTCATGGTCACACCTGCCGGCCAGCGCTGGCGGCGAAGATGCCCGAGGGACGGATCATCAGCACCACGATGAGCGCTGCGAGCCCGAATATCGTTTCCAGGTTCGAGCCGAGGTAGCCGCCCACATAGTTGAGGGCGACGCCGAGGATCAGGCCGCCCGCGACAGCGCCCGCCGGGCTGTCCAGCCCGCCGATCACCGCCGCCGTGAACCCGAGCACGAAGATCGAGTCCATGCTGGCCGGGTAGAGGAAGGTGGCGGGCGACACCAGCACCCCTGCCAGCGCGCCGATCAGGCCCGCGAGTGCCCAGCCGAGCGTCAGCATCCGGCCGACCCGCACCCCGAGCAGTCTTGCCGCGTAAGCGTTGAACGCGGATGCGCGCAGCCGCAGCCCGGCCGAGGTGTAGCGGAACAATGCGGCAAGAGCGAGCGCGGCCGCCAGAACGGCACCGGCCACGAAGACATCGTTACGCGAAATCCCTAGTGGGACCGACCCCGCATGCAGACCGGTGATCGAGAAGGCGGCCGGGAAGGAGCGGTACTGGCCGCCGTAGATGAGGCCGGCCAGGCCCTCCAGGAACACCAGCAGCCCGATCGTGACCACCACCGCGTTGAGGGGCGGCTTGCTCTCCACCGGGCGGATGACGGTCCGCTCGATGACCGCGCCCAGCACCAGCCCGGCGGCCAGTGCCGCGGCGAACCCGGCCCAGTACGAGCCGGTGTGGCCGATGACGGTGAACGCGACATAGGCGGTGAGCATCGCCATCGCACCCTGCGCATAGTTGAGGATGCGGGTGCCGCGCCAGATCAGCACCAGCGACAGTGCGATCGCCGCGTAGACCATCCCGAAACTGATGCCACCGAGGGTGAACTGGATGAATTCACGCACCTGGCCGCCTCCCGCTTCGCCCTAAAAGCCCAGGTAGTGCTTGCGGAGCTCGACATCGGCGGCGAGTTCGTGCGCGCTGGAAGCGGCGACGACCCGGCCGAGGTTGAGCACGATCCCCTCGTCGGCGATGGCGAGGGCACTGCGGGCGTTCTGCTCGACCAGCAGGACGGTGAGCCCGGCCTCGTCGCGCAACTGCCGGATCAGGTCCATGACCTGCGCGACCATCCGTGGCGCCAGGCCCAGTGACGGCTCGTCCAGCAGCAGCATCCGGGGACTGGCCATGAGGGCGCGGGCGATGACCAGGATCTGCCGCTCCCCGCCCGACAGCGTGCCCGCGCTGCGGTTGCGCGCCCCGGAGAGCAGCGGGAACCGCTGGTAGGCATCGGCCAGCGCGGCGGCCCGGCTGGTGTGTCCGTGCCGCCAGAGCCCGCCCAGCCGCAGGTTCTCCTCGACGGTCAGTTCGGTGATGACACCCTGCCCCTCGGGGACGTGCGCCAGCCCCGCGCGGGCGATCTCCTCGGGGCGGCGGCGGGTCAGGTCGGTGCCGTCCAGGGCGATCTTGCCCCGGCGGGGCCGGACGAAGCCGCTGATCGTCTTGAGCAGGGTGGTCTTGCCGGCGCCGTTGGCGCCCAGCACGGCGGTGATCGTGGCCGGCCGGGTGGAGATCGAGACGCCCTGAAGCGCCAGGACGCCGCCGTATCCGGCGACAACCTCCTCAACCGTGAGCGCCGCGGGGTCAGTCACCGGGGGTTTCACCGCCCTCCGCGTCCGGGCTGGGGTGGCCGTCCGGGGCGGTTTCGACGTTCAGGCCGGTTTCACCGTCCGGGCCGTTTTCGCCGTTCGTGCCCAGGTAGGCGGCGGTGACAGCCGGGTCGGCCTGCACCTGGTCCGGCGTTCCGTGCGCGATGAGCCTGCCGAAGTCGAGCACGGCGATCGCCTCGCAGACCGACATCATGAGGTCCATCCGGTGCTCGACGACCACCACCGAGGCCGCTGCCGCCAGCCGCGTGATCAGTTCGCCCAGTTCGGGGAGTTCGGCCTCGGACAGCCCACTGGCCGGCTCGTCCAGCAGCAGCACCTTGGGTTCGGCGACCAGTGCGCGGGCGAGCGCAGCCCGCTTGCGCATGCCGTAGGGAAGCTGGTCGGGCATGCGCCCGGCCAGTTCCGCCGCGCCGACCCGGTCCAGTGCCGCCAGCGACCGCTCCCGCAGCGCACGTTCGTCGCGATCTGACCGGGTGATCCCGAGCAGGCCCGGCCAGAACCCGGCCCGGGCGTGGCAGGTGGCACCGGCCATGACGTTCTCCAGCACCGTGAGCCCGCGGAACAGGCCGACGCCCTGCAGCGTCCGGGCGATTCCCAGGGAAGCGAGCCGGTGCGTGGGCAGCCCGGTCAGCCGGGAGCCGCCCAGGCTCACCTCCCCGGAGTCTGGCCGCACGAAGCCGCACAGGACGTTGAGCAAAGTGGTCTTTCCTGCCCCGTTGGGGCCGATGATCCCGGTGACCTGACGCGGGGCCGCGGTGAGCGAGACCTCATCCAGAGCGGTCAGGCCGCCGAAACGGACCGTGACGCTGCGGACGTCCAGCACGCCTGCCGGCTGGGCGGGTGGAGGAGAAGCCGCCACTGCTGATGAACCATCATTCATCGCACATGTCCTGCTCAAACTGCCAACATCGCCAGTTAATGAACCCCAATTCAAGGCTAGGTCAGGGCGGCAGGCAAGACCCAGATCGATTCGTGGCCGAACCGAGACCAGCCCGGCATAACCGCACGGGCCGGGCCAGGACTGCGCA
>DPMS01000659.1 GCA_003541285.1 Actinomycetota bacterium | reverse complement strand
GGCGACCAGCCTGGCCCCGCGCTGCAGATGGCCGAAGGCCGCGTTGAGCGCCTGGTAGCTGAACTCCGGGCCAGCGCCGCCGACCAGCACCAGGTCAACGGCGGGATCGTCCGCCCCAGCGAGCGCCACTCCCGCCAGATCCTCGCCGATGTCCCCGCTGTTGAGCAGCAGGCACCGGGCACCCGGATAGTGCTCGGCCAGGTAGCTGGCCGCGATGACCGGCGCGGTGAGAATGTCTCTGGCGGTGACCGCAAAGCCCGCCTCCGCCAGCGCCGCCGCGATCGATGCCCGCGTCCGCGAGGTGGTGTTGGTCACCAGAGCCAGCGGCAGCCCCACCTCATGCAGCCGCTGCAGCGCCGGGACCGCCCCCGCCAGCGGCTTCCACGACACGGTCAGCACGCCATCGATATCGATCAGCACCCCACTGATGCGCCGCATGGCGCGACCATAACCTCGGCGGGAAAGTCTGGGTAGTTGTGCGGTGCACCTACCGTGGCTACCAGGAGGCGGGAGCGGGAGCATGAACACCCGGCAGTACGTGGTGCCAGCCGTGCTGCGCGGCGCGATGTTCGTGCCCCGGCAGGCACCCGGCCGGCGTGAGCCCGCCCAGGTCAGCTCAGGCGCCTTCACAGCCGCAGGCCTGCCGGTGCCCGCCCACCGGGCGCAGCGCAACGTTTACCAGCTCACCGGGCGGCGGGGCCTTCGCTGGACGCCCGGCCTGGACGCTCATATTGGCCGCCGGGGTGGTGAACTGCTCGGCCACGGAGAGCTGATCCTGGTCGACATCGATACCCCCGCGGCGGTGGACGGCACGCCGATGATCGACGCGCTGCGCTGGCTGAGCGACCGGGCGGTGGAGGCCGGGACGTTGCCTGACCTGTCCGCCACCGTGTCGGTGCGCACACCCGGCCACCACGGCAGCGGGCACCTTCCCGGGTGGCACCTGTGGTACCGGGCCGATCCCGCCCACCCGGTACGCATGGGCCCGCTGGCGCGCTGCCGGGCAGTCGAACTGCGCACACGTGGCACCTGCCCGGGTTCACCCGGGTATATGGTCTGGGCCGAGCCGGACCAGCTGCCGGTCATCCCCCGCTGGATCGCCGGCCTGGCCGGGCCGCCCCCCGCACCGGCTACCGGCACCGTGACCGGCCACGGCGGCGCGCCCACGTGGGCCCGGCTGCACGGGATTATCGAGTTCCTTCTCACCGCGCAACGCGGTGAACGGAACCGGCTCCTGTTCTGGGCCAGCCTGCGGGTGGGTGAACTGGTAGCCGACGGGGACCTGGACGCGGGCGCGGCCGGGCAGGCGCTGACGGACGCAGCCGCCAAGATCGGGCTGGTCCGCGAGGACGGACAGCGGGCAGTCGCGGCCACCATCAGGTCGGCATTCCAGCGCATGGGGGTGGCGTATGAGCCAGCACGCTGACCACGCCGCCAAGATCACCGCCGCGACGTCAGCTGCTTCCGGTGGATATCCAGCCCGCCTACGATGGGCATCGGGACCTCCTCAAGCTCCGAAGGGGCGCACGCGCCCCCATGCGAAATACCTACGCGGTCACGCGTGACCCGCGTCTGAGCTGAGGAGGTCTCCAGCACCCGGCCAGCGACCTCAGCCCGGCCCGATGCATGTCATCTAGTTGTGTCTGAGGGCGTGGGATGACGGCTTTGGCGCCGCCGTCTGGCGCCCGCCGATCCCGTATTCTTGCGTGCCCGGGCCACCCGACCGGATCGGCGCTCACTGTCGATAGAGCCTGTTCCCCGGGAAACCGTTTCCTGGCCCGGCTAGGCCGCGCGTAGCTTCTTGCTGAAGGGAATCCGGGCCGCTCCAGTCCGGTCGAATCCGGCGAAGCTGATGACGGCCATCAACCAGATCATCCGCAGCATTGATACCGAACAAGCAGCGTGGCCGCGCTCAACGGTCGGCTCGCTCCCTCCGGCCACGGCACCCGTATCTGCGAGGCGTGGCCCCAGGTGGAAACCCGCGCACGTGACCGCGTGGAAAGAGAACGCCCGCGAGTCGCCACACAGATCACGGGGTACTACGGGCTGGCCATCGCCGCGGCAGCCGAACGGTCGACGGCGAGATCCTGACCCACCTATAGACCAGCCATCAGGAGAACGTCCACTTCGACGGCGCCCACACCGTCGACATCGACGGCGAGCCGGCCAAGCTCGACGCCGACCGGCTACCAGCATCCACGATTGATGCTGGTACCGGTACTGTGACCGCAGCGATTGATACCTATGCCGATTGATGCCTATGCGGGGATGGAGGGCGGCCCTGGGTTGTAGGCCGGGTAGTGGTCCTGGCAGACCCACCGGACATCCCAGGATGAGGTCGCCACGACGTACATGCCGTTGAATGTCCGCCTGGGGTCCAGCTCGGTAAGCAGCGCCCGCAGGGCACGAAGCTCTGAGCCGTCGGCCTGGACGGGATGGACAGCCTGGCCTGGATCGGCAGGACCGCGGGGTTGCGGCGGGAGGGGAAGTTGCTGGAGGAGTGAGCTCATCGCCTCCAGGTCGTCGTTGATGCCCTTGAGATCCACGTCGGCCAAGATGGTGACCGGCAGGGTGACCTTGGCGGCCAGTTGCAGGAGCCGCAGCACGCCGATCGCGTAGGGTGCGATGGTGACCAGCCAGTCTTTAGGCCGGGTGAACTGGTAGCAGGCGGACGGCCACGGATGCGGCTTGTCGTCGTGCTCGCACCATACGGTGAGCTGATAGCGATCCTGCCAGACTGCCGCCTTGCTCAGGCCTTCCTTGGTGACTGGCGTGAGGGTGAACAGCCGCGGCGTGCCGCTGGTGGTTTCGTAGCGGATCGTCCACCGCTGCAGCAGGGCCCGGGTGAAGTGGGCGGTCTGGCCGATCTCCGTCAGGCCAGCATCGAGGCGGGCGTCAATGCTGCCCACTAGGTCGGCGATCGGAGCGAGTTCGGCCTGCAGCACCTGCTGCATCCCGCCCTGGAGCGCCTGGACGAGCCGCGCTTCAAGCTCGATGGTGCCGCCCGGCTCGGGCCCTCGGACGGCGGCGACGGCGGTCAGCAGGCGGGCCACGTCCTGCACAGTGGCGCACTCCGGGCAGCGCAGGGTTGGCTCGCCACTCTGGTAGAGCTGGACCAGGACGTCGCGGCGGAAACGGCCGGGGCAGCGGCGCTGGTCGGGGCCGGAGTAGCGGTGCTGGCAGGGTACCAGCAGATCGTAGGCCAGGCCGGGCCAGCGCTCGCGGAGCAGCTGCCGGACGCCGTCCAGCAGTACGAAGAAGAAGTAGCTGGGTTCGGGGGCGCGCACGGTCAGCGCCAGCTCGCGTCCCTCGGCGGCCAACTCCAGCAGCCCTTGGGAGGCGAACCCGTCGGCCAGCGCCAGGAACACCCCGCGGCGCCAGTGCAGGCCGGTGGTGAAGCGGTGGTGGCGGACGATCAGCCAGGCCATCAACCCCGGGGTCTCGTCGCTGAGCGCCAGGCGCACGGCGAGCTCGCGGATGCCGCGTGCGGGCGGGTCGTCTAGCTGCCAGGGCAGGGTCGGCGGTTGGTGGGGCACGAGGTGGCCGACGAGGCTGCTGGGCTGGTCGGCGTCGCTGAGGCGGTAGGAGACGTCGAACTGCTCCATCAGCCGCAGCAGGTAGGGGTGCAGTGACGGCGGGTAGACCTGCCAGACCTCGCGGAGCCGCGCGTGGGCCAGCACGCCGCCGGACTGCCGGGTCGGGAGGTCTTCCAGCACATAGCTGATCGCCCTGGTCAGCCAGTCCGGCTGCAACACCACGACCTCGCGCAGGTCAGGATCGTTAGCGTAGTGCAGCAGCTGGCCGCGTAGGTGCAGCAAGCCGAGCAGCGCGTCGGCCTGGTCGGCCCCGACCCCCTGCTTGGCGCAGATCTCCTTGCAGGCCTGGTACGAGAGCTGCGGCTCGCGATGGGCGAGGAGCTGGTCGCGGGCGGCCACCCAGCGGCGACTGACCTGCTCGCCCATCTGCGGCAGCTTGGCGGCCTCGGCGGCCAGCGCGGCCAGGAGGGACTCCAGGCCGGTCCCGGAGCGACTATCGACCTCATACAGTCGCTCAGCTAGCACCGTCCCGTAGTGCTGGAGCAGAGCGGGATAGTCGAGTTCGGCCTCAGCGGGGTGCTCGTCGGCGCGGGTGGCGGCGATCATAACGCGGGCGTCGTCGCCGACCAGCAGCCGGATCCGCCGTAGCCAGGCGCCGACCCGCTCGGCGTCGCCCCGGCGGGCGTCCCACACCAGCAGGTACACCGCCTGCGGTGTCATGAACAGCTGTTGGGTGGCTTGGTACAGCTCCTGGCCGCCGAAGTCCCAGGTGCGCAGGGTGATCGTGGTCGGCTCGCTCGGATGCTGCAGCTGCAGCCAGCCCAGCTCGATCCCGTGGGTGGCGCTGCGGCCGGGGAGGAACCTCTCGCCGCGCAGCCGGGCGATCAGCGAGCTCTTGCCGGCTTCAGGGTCGCCGACCAGCAGCAGCTTGGCCTCGTACCGCGCTTCGGCGTCCGTCAGGCTGTCCACGTAGGCGCGCCTAAGGCTGGGTCCCTGGCCCTGGGCGACCAGAGATCCCAGCAGCCGGTCCACCAACCGATTGCCCAACGGCCCCAGGTCGTCCTGCAGGGCGGCGAGTTGGCCGATCTCGCGCTCGGTCAGCCGGTTGCCCGAGACGCTCCGGACCTGGACGTGGATGTCGGTGAGCTGGGCCAGCTCCGCCGGCAGCTCGGCCAGCCGGTTGCCCGTGAGAGACAGGTGCCGAAGGTTGGTGAGCTGGGCCAGCTCCGCCGGCAGCTCGGTCAGCCGGCCCGCCTGGCCCGCCGCTGGCGGGTCCAGTAACTGGCCCGCAACTCGGTGCTCGCGGCGGCTGGTCGTGGGAAACTTATGGCATTGCCCGTTACCCGGTGTGCCCAGCCGCAGACCTTGTTCCCCACGATCTGTCCAATGTGAAGTCATGACGTCGCTATTCATTAGTCACAGCAGCCGTGACCAGGCTGCCGCACAACGGCTCCACCAGTGGCTGCGGCACGCCGGTTACCAGGCGCTCTTCCTCGATTTTGACCCGTCAGATGCTATTCCAGCAGGGCGCCGGTGGGAAGCCGAACTATACGCTCAGCTTCGCCGCACCGATGGTGTGATTTTTCTGGCCAGCGCTGACTCAGTGGCGTCGAGGTGGTGCTTCGCTGAGCTGAGTCTGGCGCGCTCATTGGGGCACCCGGTGTTTCCGGTCCGGCTGGACACGGCCGTATGGCTCGATCTGCTTCAAGATGTGCAGTGGGTTGATCTGACTGCTGACGACACCGCCTTCGGCCAGCTGCGGGACGGACTTCACCAGGCCGGGTTGCGCGCAGAAGACTCTTTTGCCTGGGACCCCGCCCGGTCGCCTTTTCCGGGGCTCGAGCCATTCGATTGGCAAGACGCTGCCGTCTTCTTTGGGCGCGAGCAGGAAATCGGCCGCCTGATCCAGCTCTTGACGAGCACGCTATTGCGTGGTCCGGGCCGGTTCGTGGCGATCGCCGGTCCATCTGGCAGTGGGAAGTCATCGTTGCTGCGTGCTGGGCTGCTGCCGCGGCTGGAAAGGCTCGCCAACCGCTGGGTGGTCGTTCCGCCGATGCAACCAGGCCGCCAGCCCTTGCAGAGTCTGGCGCATAGCCTCCGAGCGGCGTTCCGGGTGGCCGGCCACGAGCGAACCTGGACCGGGCTCCTCGACCGGCTGGATCAGGGACCCGGGTCCCTCATCGAACTCGGTTACGAACTCGGCGAGGCCACGGGTGGGGCAGGCCGCAGCGTCCTGCTGGTGGTCGACCAAGCCGAAGAACTGGTCACCCGTAGTGGCCCACGAGCGCAGGAACGGTTCCTCGCCTTGCTGCGCGGCGCTTTGCGCGAGGACAGCCCGATGTGGGCCATCGCTACCTTGCGCGCGGAGTTTCTCAGCAGTGCTCCGGACCGGGCCGGCTTGGCCGAGGCAATCGACGACATTCTGCTGATTGAGCCGCTCAGCCGCGCTCGGTTGCCTGAGATCATTCAGCGTCCAGCGCAGCGGGCAGGACTCGACTTCGCTCCCGGCCTTGTCCAGCGGATGGTGGAGGACACCACAGGAGGTGACGCCCTCCCGCTGCTCGCCTGGACCTTGCAGCAGCTATACCACGATGCGGGTCCCGGCCCGGAACGGGTGGTGACCGCCAAAGCTTACGAAGCCCTCGGAGGAGTGGTCGGCTCGCTGCAACGGCAGGCCGGCCTGCTCACCGACGAACTGCACCGCCGGGGACACGGCGGTCTGGTTCTGCCCACACTGCTGAAGCTTGTCACGATCGATGAAGCAGGCGAGCCAACTCGAAGACGCGTCGAACGCCGTCAGCTCCCCGCAGCGGGAAACGCCATCGTCCAGGCGTTCGTCGACGCCCGCCTGCTGACCAGCAATCGCGAAGGTGGGGAAGGCACCGTGGAGGTGGCGCACGAGGCGCTGTTGCGGCAGTGGCCGCCGTTGCGCCAGGCGATCCTTGATGCCCAAGAAGGGCTGCGGCTACGCTCGCAGGTTGAGCGGCTGGCCAGCGACTGGGAACGCGGCGGACATGACGAGTCCTATCTGCTACGTGGCACCCGGCTGGTGGCATTCGAGGCGTGGGCCGGTCAGCACCCTGATGATCTCGGCGCGGGCGACCGCCGATTTCTGGACGCTAGCAAGGCTCTCGCTGACCGTGAGCGGGCGGCGGATCTCGAGCGGGAGCGGGGCCGCCAGGCAGAGGCACTCACCCGGGGCGCTGAGACTGCCGAAGATCCTGCTCTTGCCCTGCTTCTCGCGATCGAGGCGCTGCAGCGCTCAGCCGATGCACAGACAGACCGGTTGGTCCGCACGTGCCTGCATCGCCTGGGGACCTCAGATATCGTTCCAATCCTCACGGAAACCGACGGAGCGGGGTTCGCTCGGGCCCGGCAGCGCCTGACCTTGTCCGACTGGTCTCGTGGGCCTGGTGCAAGTGGACAGTGGCTCCTCGGCGACGCCGAGATCCAGTTTGCCGTCGATGAGCGCGGCCGGGCCCTCTACGGCGCCGGCACGGTGATCCCCATGGCGGCGCCTGTGGTTGTGGCTGCCTGCGTGCGCGCCGGTATTGCTTGCCTCGGTACTGAGTCGGGTGAGCTTGCTATCTGCCAGCTCGCAGACCGCGCCGAGAAAGTTGGTGGCCGAGATCTTGGTGTGCCGATAACGTCCGTGGCAGTGAGCGAGGCCGCCCAGGCACTTGCCGTTGCGTGCGATGATAACAACATCCGCGTGCTTCACGTAGAAGATCTTTCGGACGTTGAATGCCTGGCTTCTGCGGGGTTCACCAGAGATCTCGACCTCGGTGGCGGCCAGCTGGCCGCAGCCCTAAGCCACGATTGCCGAATCCGCGTCTGGGATTTGGTATCCGGGGCGCTTGCCTGTGAATCCGCCGCTCCTAAGAACGCCCGGCGCTTGGCTATTGACGACGGCGGTGATTACGTGATCATTGGCGATTCTGAACCCAGCGGCCGTGTCCCGTTGAGCGTGCGCGCTCTGACCGCGTGGGCGCGCCATGCGGCCGGACGCGAGCTGACCGCTGACGAGTGGCACCGCTACATCAATGAACCGCGGAC
>DPMS01000419.1 GCA_003541285.1 Actinomycetota bacterium | reverse complement strand
CAGCGCGACCAGCCCGGCCGGCCAGGCCGGGCTGGGATGGCCGGCGGCGCCCAGCCGGCCGCGGAACCCCGCTACGACCTGGGCGACCCGGTGATCCGGGTGGAGCGGGAAGCGCTGAAGCTGGCCATCCAGCGCCCCGCCCTGTGCGGGCCAGCCTTCGATGCGATCGACCCGGCGGCCTTCACCGCTGCGCCGCACTCGGCCGTGCGCGATCTGATCGAGGCCTGCGGTGGGACCAGGGGAGCGGGCAACTCACAGGAGTGGGCGACGCGGCTGCGGGAAGCGGCTGCGGACGATGCGGCCCGTGCGTTCGTGACCCAGCTGGCGGTGGAGCCGTTGCGGGCGCCGCGGGCGGACGGGGAACCGGACGCCCGGTATGCCGACGCTGTGCTCGCACGGGTCGAGGAACTCGCGGTCAGCAGGAGCATCGCGAAGCTCAAATCGCGGGTTCAGCGGCTGAACCCGGTGGACAGCCAGGCCGAGTACAACCGGGCGTTCGGCGACCTGGTGGCGCTGGAGCAGCGCCGGAGGGCGCTGCTGGACAAGGCTGCCGGAGCCCTCTGAGCAGGCGGGGCGACCCTAGATCGCGCAACGTGTCGTCCGCGTTACAGGCGGCGGGGTGACAAAATTAAGCCCCCCGTAACCTGGGTTCCTTGACGCACACTGGTCTTCGTGACCCTCACGCTACTCCCCAGCGGACGACAGTCCGGGGATCAGATGGCGGATCTGATCGCGCGGGCCAGGGAACAAGGGGCGGTGGCCCTGGCTGACATCGCTGTCGCCCTTGAGGCAAGTGACCTCCCTGCCCACACGATCGACGGCGTTGTGCGCATGCTCGCCGACGAGGGTGTGGACATCCTCGAAGCCGTGCCCGACGAAGCCGACGGCCGCCGTGCGGCCGAGCCGGCGGACGAGTCCCGGCGTCCCGTCAGCAGCGACCTGGTGCGCATCTACCTGCGCGAGATCGGCCGGGTGCCGCTGCTCACCGCCGAGGACGAGGTCGAGCTCGCGAAGTCGATCGAGGCGGGACTGTTCGCGGAAGAAAAGCTGACGGGCGGGTTCGGGTGCCAGGCAGCCCAGCGGGCCGACCTCGCCCTGCTCGCCGCTGAGGGCCTGCGCGCGAAACAGCGGCTGATCGAGGCGAATCTGCGGCTTGTGGTGTCCATCGCCAAGCGCTACATCGGCCGTGGGCTGGGCTTCCTCGACCTGATCCAGGAGGGGAATCTCGGGCTGATCCGGGCCGTGGAGAAGTTCGACTACACCAAGGGCTACAAGTTCTCCACCTACGCCACCTGGTGGATCCGGCAGGCGATCACGCGCGCGATCGCGGACCAGGCGCGCACGATCCGTATCCCGGTGCACATGGTGGAGACGATCAACAAGATGGCGCGGGTCCAGCGCCAGCTCCACCAGGACCTTGGCCGGGAGGCCACCCCGGACGAGATCGCCGCCGAAATGGGGATGAGTGCCGACCGGGTGGCCGAGATCCAGCGGATCGCCCAGGAGCCCGTCTCCCTGCAGGCGCCGATCGGCGAGGAAGACTCCGACCTGGGTGACTTCATCGAGGACACCGATGCCGTGGTTCCGATCGAGGCCGCCGCGTTCATCATGCTCCAGGAGCAGCTTGAGCAGATCCTGGACACTCTGTCCTGCCGGGAGCAGAAGATCATCCAGCTGCGTTTCGGCCTGATTGACGGCCATCCGCGCACCCTGGAGGAGGTGGGCCGGGAGTTCGGCGTCACCCGTGAGCGGATCCGCCAGATCGAGTCGAAAACCCTGGCCAAGCTCCGTCACCCCACCCGCGCCCAGGTGCTCAGGGGTTACCTGGGCTAGCTCAGGCGCATCCTGGTCAGCTCACCGGGTGCCGGGGTTCAGCCGGACGATCTCGGCGTTCAGCGCGGTGGCGAATGCGGTCCAGGCGGCATAGGGCAGCAGCAGGACCGCGGCCGTGCGGTCGGCCCGCCAGGTCTGGCGGATCAGCAGCACGTTGGCGATGTTCAGGCAGGCGATCTCGGCCAGCGCGGCGCGTGGCCGGCGGGCGCGGAAGAACAGCGGCGTCCAGGCGGCGTTCAGCGCAAGGTCGAGGAGCAGGCTGCGGATGATCTGGCTGCGATCGCGGCTCAGCGCCTGGGAGAGCGCCCTGGCACTGGCGTAGGCGATGGTCACATACAGCGGCGTCCACACCAGCGCGTAGGCGGGGGGTGGCGGCTGCCACCGCGGCTTGCGCAAGCTGCGATACCACGCGGAGCCGGGATCAGCCGCGACACCGCCGATCACCGCGGTAGCCGCCACCGCGCCGCCGACCGTGATCGTCGCCTTCATGGCCGTTGCCTTCCCACGTCCTGTCTGCTGAAACCGGGTCTGGTGAGCGCGGGGCGAGGTCGTCCCAGAGCCGGCGGGCGGTGCCCGGGTCTTCCCGGGGTCCACGGGAACAGGCACCCGGGCCGTGGCCGCCGGTCGTGCCAGAACCGGCCACTACCCAGCCGGGCCGGATCCGCGATGACAAGCCAGGCGATCGTATCGGCGCCCTGCGCGGGCGAGCGCAGGACCGGCCGCATGACCCGGCGGAAACCCGGCAGCGCCGTGGCGAGCCCGGGTGTGTCCACCCACCTGGGTGCATGGCGTGGAAGGCGACGCCAGTCCCGGCGCCTGCCAGTCTTCCCCCGGCCCGTTCATCACCCGCAGGAGGGCGTCCAGTGACCTGATAACTCCTCGCCTGTTCATCCGCGCCCGGCGCAAGCAGTTCCTGGCCGCCTGCGACGCGGTGGCCGGACTCGGCTTCGGCCCTGCCTTCCAGCGCATGTGGCACCTCTAGCCCGGTACGGGACCACGATGACGTAGTAGATCTGCTGTGCTGGGGGATTAGTGCGGTGGTCCGCCAGGGGTGTGTGGTGCTGACGTGTAGTCCCTGCTCCCGTCGGACGACGGCCGCCCGTTGGCATTCCTGTCGCGCGTGGCACGGTCATGCCGGGCGCCACCGACCTTGCTGCGTGCTGTCCCTGCCACCTTTGGCACCCGGTCAGCCACCTTGCCCCTGGCCGTCTTGGCGAGATCGGCGGCCTGCGCCTGGAGGGCGGCCGCCGCCTGCTGTACCGCGGGGTTGTCCGCAACCTTGCGGGCGGCCTTGCACATCTGGTCGTAGCGTTCCCTGCCCGCCCGCGCACCGAGTACGAAGCCGGTACCGAGGCCGGCGAGGAACACGAATCGGTACCGCATCTGGCACCTCTCTTCCGCGAGTAAGCCTGCGGGGTCGACATCCCCGCGATAGGCGGCTGTACTCCTGACGTTAGACCGGTGTCATCAGGGCGCCGTCCGGCGGCCTGCCGTGGCTGTCGGCGCGCAGCTACCCGATTGGTGCGCTACCCTTATCCCCGCGACCGCAAGAACACGGATCGCCGGGTTCGGCCAGTCCCGGTGTTCCTTGCGTCGGCTGATCCCGCGTAGCTCAATCGGCAGAGCGTCCGGCTGTTAACCGGCAGGTTATAGGTTCGAGTCCTATCGCGGGAGCAAGGTCCAGGGCGGGGGCACGTTTCCGCAGCTAGGAGCCAGGTGTGTAGCTGCGCTTAGGCGTCCATCCGTGGTGCGTGGTAACCGGCGATCCCAGTGAGTTCGGCCTTCACCTTCCCAGGTGAGCCATGAGCCGCGATGGCCTGACCGATCTTGAGCGCGACTACCCCGGTATGCGTTTCGGCACGGTACGGGCCAGTGCTGGCAGCGGGCGAAGGCGGCGCTTCTGGGCGCGGCGCCTGGCCGACGGCGTTCTGCTGACGGCGTGGCCGGTCCCGTACTGCGTGAGCGCATCCAGCCGGAGCCTCCCGTTTCCCCCGAGGGGGAGCGGATGCGCTCAGATGCCTGGTCCCGGCAGGCCCGTTGAGCACGTTGCGGCCGGGACGGCGATCAGTAGCCGGGTGACCTGGGCGGTGCCCGGCCGCGCCTGCTGCCGGCGGGGATTCACTGGCCTTCCGGGTCTGCCTGCGTGGGCCTTGGCCGCCCGATCGGCAGGGTGTCGACAGAGATGTTCCGCCCGGAATGCCCAGGCTGGCCCGGAAGCACGCTCTCGTCCGAGCGGTCCGTGGCGTCGAGGTAAGCGTCTGCCCCGAAGTGTTCCCGTGGGTGCAGGCGCTTGTGTGAGAGCCAGTAGGGGATGCCTACGGCAAGGGCGAAGAGCGGCAGTGCCACTGGAATAGTTACCCAGAACAGGGCCATACGGCATATCTCCCTCGTATCGGCCGGCTGGTTCCGCCGGTCATCAGGGCCATCCACTGCCCTCAGGAGTGCTGAGTTAACGAGATCCGGTGTGTGCGATCCTGCCGGGCGCTGCGGATGGTGCCAGCAACGTCGGCGGTCCGGATCTGGCCGGGGACGCCCGAGCGTCTCCGGTGCTGGTTTCCCACCGCTCCGAGGGCGGCTTCGCGGGCGGGCTGCCTCAGGTGACAGAGTGAGTCACGCGAGTCGGGCGGGAAGCATTGACACGTGGACGCGTGGTGCGCTGAGGTTCGTAACGTGAACTGCCGTGCGATGCATGGTCACTTCGGCCGCACCGCCACCGGCCCCATACGCCGCCGCCGGTCCTGAGGACCAGCCGGGGCGCTCATCCGAAAGAGGTACCACTATGAGCGCGTGGAACGGGTTGACCTACGAGGGCAAAGACAACCTCCTCCGGGTCGTCCGCGAGGAAGCCGAACGCATGTTCGCCATGGCTGAGGCACCCGGCGCCTGGGAAGCGCCCACCGCCTGCGAGGACTGGCAGGTCCGCGACATCATCGGCCACATCGTCGACACCATCGAGGGCTACTTCAAGTCCTTCGAGATCGCCCGGGCAGGCGGCTCCGCGGAGGCGCACGGGCTGCCGGTCATGCACGAACTGGCCGGAGCGGGCGGGAAGGCTTTCCGTGACCACACACAGGCCGAGATGATGGCCCGGATCCGCAACGACCTCGACAAGATGACGGGCATCCTGGAACCGCTCACCGAGGAGGAGTGGGGCAACTTCCTGGCCCCGCACGCCTACATGGGACCGGTTCCCCCCTCCATCTACGCCGGCGGCCAGCTCATGGACTTTGGCGTGCACTCGTGGGACATCCGCGAGGGCTCCGGCCGCGCGCACGCGCTCTCCGCTGACGCGGCCGACCTGCTCGTGCCCTACATGTTCATCGTCTGGCAGTACACCATCCGGGCCAGCGCCGACATGAGCCCGTTCACCATCGGCATCACCGTTACCGGGCGCAACGCGGGCAGCTACCGGGTCAGCATCTCCGACCAGGGCATGGCTTACGAACTGGGCGAGGTCGACGACCTGCCGACGGTGATCGACTTCGACGCGGGCAGCCTGGTGCTCACTGCCTTCGGCCGGATCAACGGCGGCACCGTCCGCGGCGACATGGCCCTTGCCGACCGCTTCCTGAACCTCTTCTACCGGATCTGACGCCCAGCCAGCCCTGGCCATGATCACGGACGATTTCTGGTGCTATGTGTACAGGATCGTCCGTGATCGCGGTGGGCGGGATCCTGGGGCTGGTGCGGGCGGGGTGCCGCTGATCTAGGACGGGTGGCTTGAGCTGGCCTGGGCTTCTGCATCCCATTCGGTGTCGGTGTGCCCGGCCGGGAGGCGGTGTTTGGCGACACGGGAGGTCGGGGTGCGGGGGAGTTCGTCGATGGCCTGCCAGTAGCGGGGGACCTTGTAGGCGGCGAGCAGGCCCGCCGCGTGGGCGCGAAGCTCCGTGAAGTCGAGGTGGGCGCCGGGTGCGGGCACCACGAACGCCTTCACTTCCTCCTCGGACAGCTCCGAGGGAACGCCGACCACCGCGCACTCCAGCACCGCTGGATGGCTGGCGAGCGCCTCCTCCACCTCGGCCGGGGAGAGGTTCTCGCCCCGGCGCCGGAGCACTTCCTTCTTCCTGGCCACGAACGTGTACGTGCCCTGATCATCCATGGTGACCAGGTCGCCGGTGTGCAGCCAGCCTTCGGCATCGATGGTCCTGGCGGTGGCTTCGGGATTGTCGTTGTAGCCGATCATGTTGCAGTAACCGCCCCCCCCCCCCCCCCCCGCCGCTCCCGACGGCGCCACCACTTCCGCCGCCACCGGCAGCACCTTTTCCACCACCAGCTTCTGCGTCAGCACGTTCTTGAATTCGTTGTAGATCGCGTAGACCGCGTCCACCTTCGGCTCGCTGTACAGCGCGGCCGCCTGCTCGGCGAGCTTGCGCGCGTGGTCGAAATCGACGTGGCGGAAAATGTCCACGTGCTCGCCGGCGATGCGGAAATGCTGCTTGCGGAGCGAATCGCGGCCACGGCGGCCGACGGCCATCACCTGCGTCTCGCGATCGGCATGCTCCCGCAGGAAGCCGGCCGCGCGCCGAACCACGTTGCTGTTGAACGCGCCGCACAGTCCCTTGTCCGCCGTCACCACGATCACCAGCAGCCGCTCCTCGGGCCGCTGCTCGAGCAGCGGGTGCATCGGACCCTCGATGCGCGACGCGGCCGACCGCAGCACCCGCACGATCTCCTCGGCGTAGGGCCGCGCGGCGAACACGCGCGATTGCGCGCGACGCAGCTGCGCCGCCGCCACGAATTTCATCGCCCGGGTGATCTGC
>DPMS01000423.1 GCA_003541285.1 Actinomycetota bacterium | reverse complement strand
AGGCCCAGCACCAGGACCGCGTTCAGCATGACGTTGACCACATTGGCACTGACCGCGACGGCAAGCGGGGTACGGGTGTCCTGCAGCCCGCGCAGCACCCCGGTGCCCGCCAGCACGGCGAGCATGGCAGGCGCCCCCAGCAGGCTGATCCGCAGGTAGGTCACCGCACCCTGGGTCACGCCGGCCGAGGCGCCGAAGGCGTGCACGATGACCGGTGCGAGCGGCCAGCCTGCCGCGAGCACCACGGCACCGATCGCGGCGGCGAGCCACAGCCCGTCGATGCCCTGGCGGATCGCCGCCCGCCGGTTACCCGCTCCCAGCTGCCGGGCCACCGCGGCGGTGGTGCCGTAAGCCAGGAAGATCGAGACGTTGA
Organism: Actinomycetota bacterium; assembly: GCA_003541285.1. Taxonomy (GTDB): domain Bacteria; phylum Actinomycetota; class Actinomycetes; order Streptosporangiales; family Streptosporangiaceae; genus UBA9676. The sequence goes on along the minus strand of DPMS01000423.1, from coordinate 9,932 downwards.
CGAGCGTGGTCAGCGCCTGGCTGGCAACGCCCAGCCCGCCCAGCGCGGTCGTGCCGATCCGCCCGACGATCGCCGAGTCGGCGAGCAGGAACAGTGGCTCGGCGACGAGGGCTCCGAACGCCGGCAGGGCCAGCCGCAGGATCTCCCCGTCATGCGGGCTGCGGGACAGCGGCGGCCGCCGCCGCGGCAGCCTGCTGGCGCGAGCAGCGCTGGGGGGCGCCGCGGGTTCCATGCCCCGGATTGTAGGCGCGGTGTGACGGACAAGACTCTGGCCGGGCTGCGGCAGATCTGATCGGATGGAGGTATGCCCCGCGCGATGCGGCACCACGGCCGGTGGACCCTGGCCGACCGCTTCGCTTCGGCGTGGCACTACCTGCCGGTGGAGGTCCCGCCCGGATCGTGCGGCCTGCGGGTGGAACTGGCCTACGATCGCTCGGCGGCGGTGCTGGACCTGGGGTGCGCCGGCCCATCGGGATTCCGGGGCTGGTCGGGCAGCGTCCGGGAGTCCTTTGTGATCACCGCGGACTCGGCCACCCCCGGGTACCTGCCAGGCGAGCTGGAACCTGGCACCTGGCAGGTGGTGGTCGGAATCTACCGGCTGCCACCAGCGGGGATCGAGTACTGGCTGACGGCGGAGGTCAGCAGCAGGCCGGGGGAACTCAGCCCTGGGCCAGAGCCTGCGCCACCCCCACCGCTGCCGGCCGCGGACCGGCCGCCAGCCCGGTCGCTGCCGGCGAACCCTGGCCGGCGGTGGCTCGCAGGCGACCTGCACACCCACACGGTGCACTCCGATGGCGTGCAGACCGTCTCCGAACTGGCCCGGTACGCCGCGGGGCGGGGGCTGGACTTCCTGGCTGTCACCGACCACAACACGGTCAGTCACCACGCGGAACTGCCCGCCGCCGCTGCCCGGTACGGCATCACGCTGCTGCCGGGCCAGGAGGTGACGACCCCGGGCGGGCACGCAGGGGCGCTGGGCGACACCGGCTGGATCGATTTCCGCCGCCCCGCCGACTCCTGGCTGGACCAGACCCAGCGGCGCGGCGGGCTGCTGTCGGTCAACCACCCGATCGGCGGTGAGGTCAGCTGGACGCTGCCCATGCGGGGACGCCCGCCGCTGGTGGAGGTATGGCATTGGAGCTGGGTTGACCTGCGGTGGACCGCGCCGCTGGCCTGGTGGCTGGCCTGGGACGCCGGCGCCATCCCGGTCGGTGGCAGCGACTGGCACCGGCCCGGCAGCGACGCACCCCCCGGCGCGCCCACCACCTGGGTGGAGTGTGACGGGGATGGACCGGAAGCGGTCCTGGACGGCTTGCGGGCGGGCCGGGTCACCATCTCCGCCCGCCGCGACGGCCCGGTCCTGCTCCGCGCGGACGACGAGGTGATCGCGATCGACGCTGAAGGCGCCACGCTGGCCGGGCCGGATGGACCGCGGGCCAGGGTCCGGCGGCCATGCCAGAATTTTCCCGGCTCCACTGGCTACCATCGGCTGGCCGATGACACGGGCGCCACCCTTGCGCTCACCCGGTGACGGCGGCCAGGCGCTGCCGTCCCGCTCCCGCACGCCAGCGAGGACCGGTGAGCACACCGGAAGGAGAGCGGCGCGGTGACCGATACGAAGCCAGCGCAGACAGGTGATCAGGTTCCCGTCACCAGGACTGGCCTGGCCCTCGCCGTCATCGTCACCGGCGTGCTCATCACCGCGGTGGACACCACGATCGTGGTGCTCGCACTGCCGGAGATCCAGCGGTCGCTGGGCATCGGGATCACCTCGGTCGTCTGGGTGATCATCGGCTACCTGCTGGTGATCACCATCCTCGCGACCCAGGTGGGGCGGCTGGGCGACATGTTCGGCCGGGTCCACATGTACCGGGTGGGCTTCCTGATCTTCATCGCCGGCTCGGCGCTATGCGCACTGGCCTGGAACGAGGCGTCCATTGTGGCGTTCCGCCTGGTGCAGGGAGTGGGCGGGGCCCTGGTCACGGCCAATTCCGGCGCGGTCATCGCGGACACCTTCCCCGCCAGCAAACGCGGGCGCGCCTACGGGTTCAACTCGATCGGATGGAGCCTGGGCGCCGTCCTCGGCATCGTGCTCGGGGGGATCATCGTCACCTACATCTCGTGGCGGTGGATCTTCTGGATCAACGTGCCGATCGGCATCGGGGCTTATGCCGTGGCCCTGCGGGTCCTGCGTGACCGGGGGAAGCGTGAGCGCCGCAGGATCGACCTGGCCGGGATGGCCACCCTCGGGCTCGGTCTGTTCGGCGTGCTCTGGGCGATGACGAAGCTGGCGACGGCCACTGTCGACCTGGTCCTGCTCGGCTACCTGGCCGGCGGGCTGATCATGCTCGCCATCTTCGTCATCATCGAGCGCGCCCATCCCGACCCGATGCTCGACCTGTCGCTGTTCAAGATCCCGGCCATGACCCCGTCCCTGCTGGCCGCACTCTTCCAGGCGCTGGGCAATTTCGCCGTGCTGTTCCTGGTGATCATGTACCTGCAGGGCGCCAGAGGGCTGCAGCCGATCAGTGCCGCCCTGCTGCTCGTCCCCGGGTACCTCATCGGCGGGGTGGTGGGCCCGGTGATCGGCAGGCTCACCGACCGGATCGGCCCGGTCCTGCCCGCCACCGTCGGCCTCGCGATCCAGGCGGGCGCCTTCGCCATCTACGCTCAGCTGGGGCTCGCCACGCCGCTGTGGCTGGTGGTCATCGCCAGCGTGGTGAACGGCGTGGGCAACGGCAGCTTCTTCCCCGCCAACACCACGGCGGTGATGAAGGCGTCGCCGCCGGGCGTGTTCGGGGTGGCCTCGGGCATGCTCCGGACCTTCTCCAACGTCGGCATGGTGTTCTCGTTCGCGATCGCGATCCTCATCGCCGCCCACTCCATCGCCCGCGGCCTGGCGTTCGCCATCTTCGTCGGCACCGTCAGCCTGCACGGCACCCTGTCGGCCGCCTTCGTCCAGGGCCTTCACGCTGCCTTCTACGCCGCCATGGGGCTGGCGGCGGTCGCCGGGGTGCTGTCCGCCGTCCGGGGCCGCGGCGGGTTCGTGCAGACCGGCCCGGCCGCTCAGGCGGACCGGCCGAGCCGGAAGACCGGGTAACCAGGCGCGATCTCGAGCAGTTTGGCCTCCGCGGCGTCGGGGCCGACACCCTGGAAGAACATCCCGATCTCGAACTTCCACCGCTTGAGGTAGGCGCGCAGAACTTCGGGCTTGTCAGCGTCCGCCAGTTCGGTCGCGGTGAACGGCTCGGCCCGGCGGCCCACCCGCAGTTCGCCACCGCCTGCGACACGCATGTTGCGCACCCACTGTGTCTCGCCCCGGGGAGCGACCAGATAGCGTTCCCCGTTCAGGGTCAGCGGGTTCACCGGCGTAGTGCGCCATTCGCCCGACGCCCGCCCGCGGACGGCCAGTATCCGGGACCCCCAGATACTGATCCCGGCGCGGGTCAGGCCGGCGACCATCGAGTTGAAGATCCGGGTGTTGCGGTCCGGCTGGACGTAGCGGGGCTGCTGGCTGGCGGGCATGGCAGGTCTTCCTTCCTCGGTCTGGCCGGCTCTCCGCTTGTGGTGAGAGCACTGCTCTGAACTAAGACCAGTGTCCTCGATCATCCGCGCCAAGTCAAGAGCAGTGCTCTCGTTTATTTCTCATGATCTGCCATCCGGGCCGCCGGTCCCTGCGGCAGCCCCCGCCACCTCCCGCAACCCCAGGCCACCTCCCGCAACCCGCGCCACACACGGCATGATGGGGCAGGACCCGAGGGAGGACGTGGATGGGAACGACGCCGAGGTGGGGCATAACGCTCCCGTTGCGCAGCTTGCCGCTGCCCCAGCAGCGGGACATCGTCGCCGGGCTGCCTGACCTCGGCTACACCGATGCCTGGTCGGCCGAGGTCAACGGGACCGACGCATTCACCCCGCTGGCGCTTGTGGCCCAGTGGACGAGCGGCTTGCGCCTGGGCACCGCGATCGCCGGGATCTTCACCCGCGGGCCGGCTCTGCTCGCGATGAACGCCGCCACCATCGCAGACCTGGCGCCGGGTCGTTTCGTGCTGGGCATCGGCGTCTCCTCCCCGGTGGTCGTGCAGGAGTGGAACGGCATCGAGCTGGACCGGCCTTACCAGCGCGCCCGTGACACGTTGCGGTTCCTCCGCGCGGCACTGGCCGGCGAGAAGGTCAGCGCCGAGTACGAGACCTTCACCGTCAGCGGCTTCCGGCTGGACCCGCCGCCCGGGCAGCCGCCCGGGCTCGCGCTCGCCGCCTTGCGGCCGGGCATGGTCAAGCTGGCCGCATCGCTGGCCGACGGTGCGATCACGAACTGGCTCGCCCCCTCTGACGTGCCCACGGTGCGTGCGGTCGCCGGGCCTGACTGCGAGCTGATCGCCCGCGTGTTCGTCTGCCCGACCGGCGACACGGCCATTGCCCGCGAGATCGGCCGGCGGCTGCTCGCCGCCTACCTCACCGTCCCCGCCTACGCCGCCTTCCAGGACTGGCTGGGCCGGGGTGAGGTACTGCGCCCCATGCAGCAGGCGTGGGCTGCCGGCGACCGCAAGGCCGCTCTCGCCGCCATCCCCGACCATCTGGTCGACGAACTGGTCGTGCACGGCCGCCCCGAGCAGTGCCGGGAACAGGTGGCCCAGTACCGGGCCAGTGGCCTGGACACCCCGGTCGTCATGGTCGTGCCCACCCCCGGTGTGGACGAGGTGGAAGCGGCCCGGCTGCTCGCCCCCGGATAGAGGCGGTCCGCCAGCCCGCCCCCGGCTGACTCTGACCCCGCACCCTGACGTTTCACGTCTTCGGCACTCACATAAGGGATGAACCGGGCGCCGGAATGGCCCTGGGCCGTGAAACGTCATCCCCAGGGCTACCAGGTACCGGGAATGGGCTCGCCGTACCAGGACTCGATGATCCGGTGCGCGATCGACACCGGCGGCGGGAGCAGGATCTCACCAGCGGCTATCTGCGAGCTCAGTTCCGCCCGGGAGAACCAGCGCGCCTCGGCGATCTCCTCGTCGTCGACGGTGATCTGCTGCCCCTGCCCGGCCTGCGCCCGGAACCCGAGCATCAGGCTCTGCGGCATCGGCCAGGGCTGGCTGCCGAGGTAGCGGACGGCGCTGACGCCGATCCCCGTCTCCTCCCTGACCTCACGGATGACCGCCTGCTCCGCGGACTCCCCTGGCTCGACGAAACCGGCCAGGATCGACACCCGCCGGGCCGGCCACTGCCGGTTGCGCGCGAGCAGGCACCGGTCCTCGCCGTCGGTCACCAGCATGATCACCGCGGGGTCGATCCGGGGAAAGTGCTCACTGCCGTCAGTGGGGCAATGCCGCGCGTGACCAGCCGGCGCCGGCACGGTCGGGGTGCCACACCGCGGGCAGTGGGTGTGCCGGGCGTGCCAGTTGGACAGGGCCACCGCATGGGTGAACAGCCCCGCGTCGCGATCGCCCAGCAGGTGCGCCGCCTGCCGCAGAGCGACTGGGTGAACTCCGGCCCCGGGAAGTGCCAGGCCTGAGCCGGGAAGCGGAGGAGGACCCGCCCCGAGCCCGCCAGCCGGGCCGGCCACCCCGAAGTAGGCGGTCCCGGCGGCGTCCACCCCCAGCAGGAAGCGCACGCCATCCGGCGCCTGCGCGGGAGGCACCAGCACAAGCCCGGCCTCGCCCTCCCCGAACCGGGCCAGCGCCTGGCCTTTGTCCAGCACGAGGACCCGGGTGGCGCCGTCCGCCCAGGCGGCGGCTATCCAGTCAGCGTCCTCCCGCCGTGCGCTGGCCCGGTCCACCTCTCCGCGGGCCAGCACGAACCCGCCAAGTTCTGCGGCAACGTCCCGGGCCTGCTGATCCTGCGCCGTCCCACCGCCCGCCGCACTGCTGCCTGCCGCANNGCTGCCTGCCGCACTGCTGCCCGCTGCACTGCTCCCCGCCGCACTGCTGCCCGCCGCACTGCCCCTGCCCTGGTTCACCGGTTCGCTGGGCTCCGGTCATCGCCTGCCAGCCCGGCTCTGCCCACCGCCGCCAGTTCCCGCCACAGATGCGCAGCCGCCTCCGCCCCCTTGAGCAGGAGGTCCATTTCGACCTTCTCGTTGGGGGCGTGGATCCGGTCGGAGTCCAGGCCGACCGCCACGAAGACCAGCGGCGCAGCCAGGACTTCGGCCAGGTCCGCCTCCGGACCGCTGCCCCCTTCCCCGGTGAAGAGCACCTCGCGGCCGAACGCCCGCTCCATCGCACGCCTGCCCGCCTGCACCGCCGGCGATGTGACGGGGGAAGAACACGGCCGCACCCCTGGTCCCTCGAAGGCGACCTCAGCGTCGATGCCCGGCGGTGTGCTGGCGGTGACGTACTCGCGCAGGGCGGCGGCGACTTCGCCGGGCTCCTGATCGGCAACCAGCCGGAACGACACCTTCGCATGGGCCTCGCGCGGCACGATCGTCTTCCCGCCCGGCCCGGTGTGCCCGCCCCACATGCCGTTGATCTCAGCGGTGGGCCGCGCCCAGATCCGCTCCAGGGTGGTGAATCCGGCCTCACCCGCGGCTGCCTGGCTGTGGCCCGCGTCGGCGAGCCACAGCTTCTCGTCGTATGGCAGCCGGGCGAGCAGGTCCCGCTCCTGCCGGGTGAGCGCCACCACCCGGTCGTAGAACCCGGGCAGGGCGACCCGGCTGTCCTTGTCATGCAGGCCAGCCAGCAGGGCGGCCATCGCGTGCAGCGGGTTGGGCACCCCACCACCGAACGAGCCCGAATGCAGATCGGTGTCGGGGCCGCGAAGCGTGATCTCCGCCGCCACGACGCCGCGCATACCCGTGCACATGGACGGCACGTCGGCGGCCCACATCGTGGTGTCGGACACCACGATCACATCGCAGGCCAGCCGCCCGGCCCGGTCCCGCAGCAGGTCTGCGAAATGCGGCGAGCCGGACTCCTCCTCACCTTCGATCAGCAGCTTGATGGTGACGGGCGGCGCGGCTGTCCCAGCCACCGCCAGGCAGGCCCGGATGCCAAGGGAATGGACCATCACCTGTCCCTTGTCATCGGAGGCACCCCTGGCCAGCAACTGGCCGTCCCGCTCGGCCGGCTCGAACGGCGGCGAGTCCCATTCGCCGAGCGGCTCGGCCGGCTGCACGTCATGGTGCCCATACACGCAGACGGTGGGGGCCTGGGGGTCGGCAGCCGGCCAGCAGGCGAAGACGGCGGGCAGGCCGGGCGAGTCCTCACTGCCGGTCTCCCAGATCTCTACCTCGGGGAATCCGGTTGCGCGCAGGTGGGCGGCGAGCCATTCCGCACTGGCCCGCACATCGTGGTGGTGGCCGGGGTCCGCCGAGATGGACGGTATGACCAGCCATTCCTTCAGGTCGTCGAAGAAGCCGCGCGCCTGCTGCTGGATATAGTCACCGACGTCCATGACCGCTGACCGCCTCCTCGTGGGTTATGTTCCGGCACTCTAGACCAGCCATCAGCCGGCTGGCTGAGCCACCGGGTACTCCCGTGGGCCCAGTCACAGATCACCCTGCGGCATGACGACTCGGGCGGGCCCCCGGGCCTAGCGTCAGGAGCCGTGACGCTGCAACTTACCCGTTGCCCGGGGGGTGCTGGTGCACCGCGGCGTCCCCCCTGGTGGAACCGCCACCCCGTCACTGCGGCGAAGCGCGCTGCGAGGCGTGAACGGCTGGCAGTCCTGGCCGGCCTTTCCGCCCTTTTCGCCACCGCGACCGCGGTGATCAGCAATCAGCCGGCCGAGCGGACGTGGGGATTGTTCGCTGCCTGCGGCTACGGTGCGGCCTGCCTGATCGTGCTCACGGTGCGGCAGCGGGGCAACCGGGCCGCCGCGCGGCGGCAAGGCAGCCGGCTCGCGGTGCTGACCGGCCTCACCGGCGCGGTGCTTGCCCCTCTCGCCTGGATGGCGGCGGCCGGCCGGGCGCAACCAGAGATCGGCGTGATCATCCGTTCGGCCGCCTTGTTTGTTCACCGGGGAACGCCCTACCAGGGTGTGGCGGCGCTCGCCACCGCGCATAACCCCAACGCTTACGATCCGTACCTGCCCGCCCTTGTCATGTTCGGGATGCCGCGGGCGATCCTCGGCGGGGGGCTGCTCACCGACCCGCGGGTGTGGTTCGGCGTGGTGTTCGTGGTGACGTTCGGGGCGGCGCTCGCCGTGCTGGGCACACCGCGGGTGGAGTGGTGGACCGCCGCGGTCACCGCCTCCCCGGTCATCGCTCTCCCGCTCTCGGCCGGTGGCGACGACCTGCCGGTGCTGGGGTTGCTGTGCCTCGGTTTGGCCCTGCTGGGCGGGAACTGGCGGGGCCGCTCCTGGTGGCGCCCGCTCGCGGCCGGGCTCATCCTGGGCCTGGCCGCCGCGATGAAAGCCACCGCCTGGCCAGCACTGGTGGTCGCGCTGGCCCTGACCGCCGCCCGGCGGGACGGGCGCGCCAGCGCGCTGCTCAGCCTGGCGGCGGTCGCTGTGGCGGGAATCGCGGACGGCCCGGCGGCTGCGGCAGCGCCGGGCGCCATGCTGGCCAACACCATCGCGTTCCCGCTCGGGCTGGCCAAGGTCGCCAGTCCCGCCGCCAGTGTGCTGCCCGGGCACCTGATCGCCGCCGCCTGGGGCGGAGGCGGCTGGCTCGCCATCGCCCTGCTAGTGATCGCAGCTGCTGCCGTCATGGTCTCGCTGATGGTCAGGCCGCCGGAAGACCTGCCCGCCGCCGGCTGGCGGCTGGTGCTCGGCCTGACGTTGCTGTTCCTGCTCGCGCCCGCCAGCCGGGTCGGCTATTTCGTGTACCCGCTGGGCCTGTCCGCCTGGCTGCTGCTGATCAGGCGGACCCCGGCCGCCGGGCCTGGGCCTGGGCCTGGGCTACCGCAACCCGGCACCCGTGCGGCGCTGTCCCTCGTTACCCCACGAGGCCGCTGACAGGCGGCCGACAGCCGGCTCCGTCGGCGACAGCCCGCCTGGATTTGGCCATGCTGAGTCGGCGATCCCGACCTGTGCCGACCACGTTGTGAGCAATCGGCCGGGTGCGGTGGGTTCCAGCTTCACCGTCCGCGGTCGCCAGGGCTGCGGCACCAAGTAGCACGCTGTGCTACCGGGCTTAGACTGGGTGTATGAGCGAGCAACCTGAGATCACTCAGCGTGATCTGCGTAACAGGTCTAAGGAGATCATGGACGCGGTCGAGAACGGGCAGGCGTTCACCGTCACCCGGAACGGCCACCGCATCGGGGAACTGATCCCGCTGCGCCGTCGGCGGCGTTTCGTTCCCCGCCAGGAATTCGCTGCGATGTCGCGCACGGCTTCCGCCCTCGATCTCGACGCCTTCCGGGCCGACCAGGACGCTGCCGCCGACCAGGGCCTGGCCGATCCCTATGCCCGATGAGCGGCCGGCCCAGGGACTGCTCGACACCAGCATCCTGATCTTGCGGAGGTGGGTGGACCCGGCCGAGCTGCCCGACGAGATGGCGATCAGCACGGTGACCCTTGCCGAGTTGTCGGCAGGGCCTCCTCAGGTCCGCCGCAACGACGAGCAGAACGATTACGACGAGCACGCAGAACGTGCCCGGCGGCTCGATGTACTGCAGCGGGCCGAGAACGAGTTCGACCCCATTCCGTTCGACGCGGACGCGGCCCGCATCTACGGCCGGGTTTCCGCAGCAGTGATCGCCGCTGGCCGCGCGCCGAGGCGCCGGACAGCCGACTTGATGATCGCGGCAACCGCCATCGCGCAAGACCTGCCCCTGTTCACCACCAACCCTGGCGACTTCGCGGGGCTGGCGCAGCTATTGACCTTGGTGCCGGTCAAACGCCCGCAGGTACCTGCAGAGCGCTGATACGAATAGCGCTTAACAGCACCGGCCCCACAGTGCCGCCCGCTGAACGCCTGTCGCAGTTGCGTCATGGCCAATATGGGTGAGAACAGCGGCACTACGGCTATGTGCCACTGGCGCCTGCTGGCCTTGAG
>DPMS01000424.1 GCA_003541285.1 Actinomycetota bacterium | reverse complement strand
TCCCTGGCTTAGCAGCCTGATAGCTTCAACCCGCTCTTCGTTAGTCGAGCGCCGCCCTTTCCGTGCCATGCATATATTTTAGCACGAATTTCCCAAAACCTCCAAAAACTCACGTTCTGCTTACTATACGGCCCGAAGGGCTTGGTGATCTCCGATCACCCGTATAACGCCGACTCGGCGCGCTGGGTCAGGCGTGTCAATAACCGCCGTATGCGTGCGCAGATTTTCCAGTTCTGGGCATGTGGCACTGGGCAGCCCGTGACGTCCACTGCCTCTGTGTCGGCACATCGCCTCGCTTACTGTAACTCCTCTGCCCTTATGGGCAGCTGTCTTGATAGGCTGTACCTGGCGCATGTAGGGCCCATTCGGTTCGGCTGAGACCAGTCCCTGCAAGGCTGCGCCTTGATTCTGAGTTCGGCGAAGTCGCGCCAGAGGAAGCCCGACCACAACCGTACACAGTTGTGCCGAGGCTGGTGGAGGCGAGGGTGCGGCCATCGGGCTGAGCGCGACGCTGGTGACGGGCTTGGTAGCGCCGGTCATGGGTTCGCCGGGCGGCTGCGGCTGCGCGGGATCGGCCACATCCCATAACCGGACCGTGCCGGCTTGGTCGCCGGCGGCGAGCGTGCGCCTATCGGGGCTGAATGCGACGCTGGTGTCGAAGCCGGAGGTAGTGTTGGCCGGACTTCCGAAGATCGTAGGCAGATCGGGACTTGATCGATAACGTTCCTGCTGGTCAGGGGCTAGCGACGGGTTCCCAGACGCGAGTTGCTGTAGGCACACGCGATCCGGCGTGTCGCTTGTGCTGGCCTGCCCGGATGGCTTGCCTTGTAGGCGTGTACCTGCGGGAGTCGCGGCGGCGGAACAGGGACGGCACCGTGGTGTCCTACCTGCAGCTGGCGCACAACGAGCGGCACCCGCGCACCGGCAGCCCGGTCGCGAAGGTGATCCACAACTTCGGCCGGGCCGACAAGGTGGACCGGGCCGCGCTGGCCCGGCTGGTGGCCTCGATCTCGCGGTTCCTGGAGCCAGGGCAGGCGGTCGCGGCCGCAGTATCCAGCGAGGTTGAGGTGATCGACTCACGCCGGATGGGCGGGGTATGGGTGCTGGACCGGGTGTGGGAGCGGCTGGAGGTCTGGGCTGCGATCCGGAAGGCGGCCGCGGGGCGGCGGCTGGACGGCCAGGCGGCCGAGCGGGTGATCTTCGCGCTGGCCGCGCAGCGGGCGCTGGAGCCCGCCAGCAAGCTGGCCGCGACCCGGTGGGTGGCCGAGCGGGTGTTCATCGAGGGCTGCCCGGGCTTCTCCGACGATGCCGCCTGCGCGGCGATGGACTTCCTGCTGGCGGCGCTCCCCGAGATCGCTAGCGAGATCTTCTACTCGGTGGCGCACCTGCTGAACCTGGACGTGGACATTGTCTTCGTGGACACCACCTCCACCTACTGGGAGCTGGAGGTGGCCGCCGAGGTGGCCGAGGTGGCCGGGGAGGACGAGGACGACGAGCACCTGCCCGAAGAGGAGGGAGCGCGGCTGTCCGGCCACTCCAAGGACCACCGCGACGACCTGCCCCAGGTGGTGATCGCGATGGCGGTCACCCGGGACGGGATCCCGGTGCGCTGCTGGACCTTCCCCGGCAACACCGGCGACCAGAAGATCATCCGGAAGGTGAAGGACGACCTGGGGTCCTGGAACCTGCGGCGGCTGGTCTGGGTCGCCGACCGCGGGTTCGCCTCCGCCGCCAACCGGGCCTACCTGGCCCGCGGCGGCGGGCACTACATCCACGCCGAGAAGCTCCGGGGAGCCAATGCCGGGGCCGCCACAGCGCTGGCCCGGCAGGGCCGCTACCGCGCCGTCGCCGGGAACCTGCGGGTCGAGGAAGTCTGGGTGCCTTCCCGGGACGCCGGGGCGCGGGCCGAGCGGTTCGTGGTCTGCCACAACCCCGAGCAGGCCTGGCGGGACCAGCTGGTCCGCGGCCGGCTGGTCACCCACCTGGAAGGCCTCATCGGGGGCTCCGACGCCTGGGCCCAGCGCAAGCGCGACGAGCTCGCAGGCTCGCTGAAGGACAAGCCGGGGCTGCGCCGGTTCCTGCGCNNCGAACGCGGCTGGAAGGACATGAAAGGCGCGCTCAAGCTACGGCCCGTCTACCACTACCGCGAGGGCCGGATCCGCGCTCACGTCCAGCTGTGCTGGCTCGCGCTGCTGCTGATCCGGGTGATGGAGACCGCGGTCTGCGATACCTGGCGCAACATCCGCTGCGAGCTGGACCGGATGCATCTGGTCACGCCTGCCACCGCCGACAGCCGGGTCGCCCAGCGATCCGCGGCCACGCCCGGCCAGCAGGCCATCCTGCACGCCCTGGACCTGCCCGAACCGCCGAAGTTCCTCGACTTTCACGCTGCCATCGCCGCCTTGACCAGCGGCCATGCAGGGCCCGCAGCGTGTAGTAACACGACCATGCCCGGGCATGCTCGCGTTCCCGCAGCTCAGAAGCCAAATTCACCGGATCGTGTGTTCATGATCTTCGGAAGTCCGGGTTGGCGGTTAGTGGCGAACCGAGCTGCTCGGCTGCGACGACGTCCCACAACCGCACGGTGCCATCACCGGAGCCGGTAGCCGGTGGCGAGCAGTTCAGTCTCGCCGCCGCGGTAGATCTTGCAGGCAGGGATACTGGCCACGGGCAAAGGTATGCAGGGCGTGTCATCCTGGGCTTTCATATGAACATGCCACCATCCCGAGCCGGTCGGCCAAGACAAGGGTCCCCGGCGGCGCGGGGTCGGCCACCAGCAACCCGGCCGTTGGGGGCACGCCGACGTAGGCCTGCCCGCACCTCGCCGAAGCGTGATTGGATCCCATTCGCGACTCTCATAGTGGCTGTGCTGCCCAGCCTCGCAGCCTTCGCAGCCTTCTACTTCACCAGCAAGCAAATCCAGGCCACAAACAAACAGCTAGCGATTACCGAAACGGGGCAGATCACCGACCGTTACAACGCAGCCGTCACCAACCTCGGCTCTAGCTCCATCTTTGTCCGGCTTGGTGGCATCTATGCACTCCGGCGCCTTATGCACGACTCTCCGCCCGACCAGCCAACCATCGTCGCGGTGCTCTGCGCCTTCGTCCGTGATCAAGGTCCCTCAGCTGGGAAGCCGGAGAAGCCGCCTGCTCCCCATCTGCCGACAGACGTCCAGGCTGCGCTTACCGTGGTCGGCACCCGCAAGCCCGCACAGGATGGCAGCACGACCCTCATTGACCTCAATCATGCACTACTGGTCGATGCTCAACTGGGATCCCTGTCCCTGGCCAATGCGAACTTCTCTGGTGCCGACCTCGGCGGCGCAAATCTCTCCTTCACCCGCCTCGCGGGCGCGAATCTCACCGGAGCGAACCTTGCTGGCGCGAAGCTGACCGGTACCCACCTCGCCGACGCGAACCTCTCAAGCGGAAAGCTCACCATGGCGTCCCTCACCGACACCGACCTCACCGGCGCGGACCTCAGCCGCGCGAACCTCGCCGGGGCGGTTCTTGTCGGTGCGAACCTCAATGGCGCGTCCTTTTCTGGCGCGGACCTCTCCGGCGCGGTTCTCGTCAGCGCGAACATACCTGGCCTATCCTTCGCCACCGCGACCCTCACTGGCGCGGACCTCTCCGGCGCGACACTCACCCGCGGATACCTCGTTGGCGCGGACCTCTCCGGCGCACTGCTCGTCAACGCGGTCTTCACCGGTGCGGACCTTACCGGTGCGGACCTCACCCGCGCGGACATCCGTCATGCGATCCTCAACGGCGCGAACCTTAGTTATGTGAACCTCTCCGGCGCGGACCTCTACGCCGCACACCTCGCTGGCGCGAACCTGACCGGTGCGGACCTTACCGGCGCGGACCTCGGCGCTGCGATACTCACCCGCGCGAACCTAACAGGCGTGAACCTTACGGGCGCATATTGGCCGCGTGGGGTGACGGTTCCCGTCGGCTGGCAACGAAACCCTGACTCAGGTCTCTTGGAGAGTTCCAAACGCTAACCAGGACAGCGGCGAAAGGATTACCATGCTCACATTTTCGTTAAATCTTTCAAGAGGTTACATAGATGTTTTGCGGCTGGCTCGGCTTGATGGCCTCGGCTACTGTTCTGGCAGGTGAATGGAGTGTGGCACGCCACAAGATCAGCCTGCCATGTAGTTGTACAGGCTAGTTTTTCCACATGGTGAGGTGGTCCGTTGCGTTCAATCATCCAAAGGGCCTTGCGGACGGCGTGCGCCGGCAGCGCGGCCGTGGCCCTCGCCGTCTGTGCTGGTTGCAGCAGTCATTCGTTCTCCGTCCCATTCGTTAGCGGCATCTCATCCGGAAGCGGCATCTCATCCCGAGGCGCCATCTCATCCGGGCCCCCGTTCTCGCTCAGCCAGATCAACAACAGCTTTTCGGTGATGTCAGCCCTCAAGCCGCTCGCGGCCAAAGGCAAGGGGAGCATCGCGGTGATCCTGCCGGAAACCGCAACGGCCAGGCATTTTGCCGAGTTCGACGCGCCGTACCTGAAGGAATCGTTCCAGAAGGCCGGGCTCGCGGCCTCCCAGTACAGTGTGCAGATGCTGCTGGGCGGCGCCCAGCTCAGTGCCGCGCAGACGGCCATCAATAAGGGCGCGCGCGCGCTGATCGTGGACGCACGATACTCCGGGGTCGGCCCCCAGATCGAGTCCTACGCCAAAGCCCACGGCGTCCCGGTCATTGACTACGACTGGCTGACCCTCGGAGGTACCCGCAAGTACTACGTCGGCTTCGACAGCTTAAAGATCGGCGTCCTGCTCGGCCTCGGCCTGGTCAGCTGCGTGTCAGCCTGGAAAGTCAAGCATCCGCAGATCATCGTCATGAATGGAGCGCCCACCGACTACAACGTGGCACTATACGAGCAAGGCTACGACGCGGTCCTCGCCAGGCAGTTCTCCAGCGGATGGAAGGACGTCAGCAACCCGCCCGGCACCTGGAACCCGTTCATCGCGCTGAGTGAATTCCAGCAGCAGTACGCCACGCACAAGAACATCAACGCCGCGCTGATCCCCAACGATGAGAACGGGGGGCCCATCATCAGCTATTTGCAGGTCAAGGGCGTCAAAGCCAGGACGTTCCCGACCACTGGGCTGGACGCCACGCTGGGCGGCCTGCAGAACATCCTCGCCGGCTACCAGTGCGGCACCGTATACAAGCCGATCTACCTGGAGGCCCAGGCCGCCGCGGCGCTGGCCATGTACGTCCGGGCCGGGGTGACGCCGCCAGCCAGCCTGGTCAACTGGCACATAACAGATCCACAGACCAACAAATCTGTTGCATCCGTCCTTCTCACACCAGAATGGGTAACCGCTCAGAACATAGAGTCCACGATCATCGCGGACAAGTTCGTGCAGGCCTCCCGTCTGTGCGCTGGCCAGTACGCCTCGGACTGCTCTGCCGCTGGCATCGCAAACTGACGGAGGAACCGGACGGACAACGCCGAGCGCGATGCCCGCCACAAATGGTCCTGGCGGTCCCCAGCTTGAGCCTGAGAATTTGCGCGGCTGCTAATTTAGCCGGATCTCCGCGAGAGAGGATCAATAGGAATCTTCATTCGGCGAGGCGGACCGCCGTGTGACCTGAGTTCTATCAATTTAGTGCGCACTTACTGGGTTACTGTACCTGATGAGGGCGAGGGCGTCGCGCAGGTCGGGCGGTAGCGGGTCTTCGGCGGTGAGGGTGTGCTGGCCGACGCGGATCTGGACGGTGCGGTAGCGGCGGGCGGTGCGGACGAATTTCCTGATGGACCAGCCGGTGCGGTTCTCGATGAACCGGGTGATGGCCAGGGCGGCGAACACGATCGTGAGGTGGGCCTCGATGGAGTCGCGCTTGCGGTGATAGATGGGCCTGGCCCGCAGGTCGGACTTTGACATGCGGAAGCTCTTCTCGATGTTCCAGAGCTGGTGGTAGCTGCCGATGACGAAGTCCG
>DPMS01000665.1 GCA_003541285.1 Actinomycetota bacterium | reverse complement strand
CGACCACTCCACGCTCGACGCCGATGCCCTGCCGAAGCTGATCACCGACCTGCGCGCCCGGGGCTATTCGTTTGTCACCCTGGATGCCCTCGTGGGCTGATCGCGCGGCTCCGCGTGGCCATTCTTCCCGCCCGCCGGGAAAGGCCTTATCGTGGCCGCACGGCAGTGTTCCTAGGGAGATGCAGTTGGCCCTGCAGCGGCATCGCAGTGCCAGCCTCGCGGCCCGCCTGTCCTGGGCGCTCCCGGCCGCCGCGGTAGCGGGCATCGCCGGGGCGCTGGCGTGGGCCGCGGTGGAATCCGCCCACCACAAAGGCTGGCTGAGCGGGCGTCAATGGTGGCAGGCCGCGCTGCGTCCTGACGCGCGCTGGACGCCGCTCATCCTGCTGGTGCTGTGGGCAGCTGCGCTGGCGCTGTACTGGTGGCCACGGCGGCAGGTCCGCTCGAATATCCCACTGCTCGCGCTGACGAGCATGGTGACCATCGGAGTGGGGCTCGCGGCGGCCTCCTACCTGCCGTGCGCCGGTAATCAGGCCCCCGTCATCGCCCCGCTGACCTGGGTGCTCGCGCTCTTCGCCGGCTCGGTGCAATCCCCATCTTGCCCCGAGCCGGCGCTGCCGCTGGCCCTGCAACTGGCCAGCGCCGCCTGCCTTGGCGCGACCTTCGTCGGCGTGGCGGCAGCGGCGGCGGTTCTGTGGCGGCGGGAGATCGACCGGGTGAAGACCCGCTTCGTGGGCGAACTCACGGTGATGACCGGCCTGGACGAGATGACCGTCGCCCTGCTGGGCAAGCTGGTCGGCGAATCCGGCGGGCGGAGGGTGGTGGTGGTCGAGGCCGATCCAGGCCACCCGCTGCTGGAGGAGGTCAGGGCGGCAGGCGCCCGGGTGATCATCGGCGATCCCGGCCGGGCTGAGGTCCTGCGGCCCGTCCTCACTCATCTGGGCAGGTCGTCGGCGCGGCAGGTGTTCGCGCTTCATCCTGGGGCGCAGGAGAACAACAGGATCCTCGCCACCGCGCGGCAGGTTCTGCGCGACACACGTCATACCGGTCACCATCCCCACATCGTCGCCCGCATCGACGACCCCCGTCATGCCGACACCTGGCGCGGTGATCACATCGCCTCACATCAGCTCTGGCTTGAGGACGCCCTCAGTCCCTACGAGACCACCGCCGTTTTCGCGGTGGGCGCGGTTCTCGCCCACGATGCGCGCTCGATGATCCTTTGTGGCGACACCACGCTGGCGCTTGCCGTCCTGATCGAAGCGGCGCGGTCCGCGCTGGAGCGCCGGGAACTCCGGGCCGCGGCCGCGGCCGGCGGGCAGCCCGGCCTGGCCGGGAGCCCCGGGTTCCCGGCCATCATCATCATGGCTGAGCGGGGTGAGGACCTGAGCCGGGAATTTGCCGCCACCGTCTCGCCACAGCTGCATGCGGCACTGCCCGCTGTCACCGTCGTGCCCGCACCGTGGCGCAGCCGCCTGCTGGCGGCCCTGGATGACATGCCGGCCGCGGAGGCGGAAGCCTGCGCGGTGGTGATCGCGGACGCCCCCACCCCGGAGAGCATCCACGAGGCTGGCCGGGTAGCGCGGCTGCATCCCCGGACCGTGATCTACGCCCAGTCCGCCGATGACGCTGGCAGCGCCGGTGTGGTGTTCGACCAGCTCTACCATTTCCGCCGCGGGTTCCTGGTCGACGGCGCGCTGCCCGACGACACCTGGACCAGGCTCGCCCGGCACAATCATGAGTGTTACCGGCTGCGGTGGCCCGAACCGGCCGGCAGTCCCCGGGAATCAGCCCGGCGCCGCTGGCATGAGCTGGACGCGTTCTTCCAGGACGAGAACATCCGCCAGGTGCGGCAGGTACTCGCCTCGGCTGTCGCCCTGGGACGGGCCTGGCGGCCGCTGCGGGCTGTCCCGCCCGGCTCGGTGATGGACTTCACCGAGCCAGAACTCCTCGTGATCGCCCGTGCCGAGCACGACCGGTGGTACGCGCGCCGGCTCAAGGCGGGCTGGCGTCCGCCGCGGGCGGGGGAGGCCCAGGACAACGCCGCCAGGGTGAACGCCCGCGTGGTGCCCTGGGACGAGTTGCCCGACGCCACCCGCCGTGACAATGTGCAGCACATCACCGCCATCCTGGAACGCCTGGAAGCGATCGGCTACGGCGCCGTGCTCGGTGAAAGCGGGCCCGGGCACGCCGCCTGCTACCTGCGCCACGGCGAGGTGCGGGCGGTCCGGCTGACCGCCCCGCACACCTGGCAGGCCGCGGACGGAATGGTGCTGACGGCACAAGCCGGCGACTGGCACGTCACCGACGAGCGCGGGCATGAGCGGACCGTGCGGGACGCCCAGTTCCTGGCCAGCCATGATCAGGTGACTGGCGACCGCTGGGCGAGGACCGGAAAGGTTCGCGCATGGCGGGTAGCCAAGCCCACCACCGTGCAGACGCTGGAGGGCCCGGTCACGGCCGCCCCGGGCGACTGGATCGTGCAGGGGCAAACCGGCGAGCAGTGGCCCGTCCCGGCTGGCGAATTCGGGCACAGCCATGTGCCGGGTGGTGGCTGGCCTCAGTCGCAGGGGCCCCGGCCAGCCAGCGGGTACCCCGCTGATAGAGAGCCTCGACCTCCTGGCCGGTGACGCCCGGCATGTCGGGTTTCACCGCATAGCCCACGCCTGTACCGGTGAGATCACCTGCGGATCATGCGTCCCGCGGGCCTCCCGCCAGGCCGGACCCCCGGCTGCACGCGGGCCGCACATGGTCCTGGGGAAAAGGAGACCTTCAGCCATGAGAGGTGAAGCCGGAAAGCGGCAGGATAGACGCGGGGAAGAATTGGCCGCTTCCCGCCGCACGGCTGCTGATTCGTTCTTCCCCGGAAATCAGGGGGAAGTCATGAGTATCTTCGTCCAGCGCCCCAGGGTGCTCGCGATAACGGTGGCGGTGCTGGGGCAAGCGCTGGCCTTAACCGGGGTCACCATGCTCACCGCCTGCGGCGGCNNGCCGCACTGACCCAGTTGCTCGCCGGGCCGACGGCTGCCGAGCGCAAGGCGGGGTACTGGTCCTTCTTCTCCAGCGAGACCAGCGGGATGCTGCGCAGCGCACAGATCAGCAACGGCGTCGCCCGCGCGGACTTCCGCAACTTCAGCACGATCATCCCCAATGCCAGCAGCAGCTTCGGCAGCGCCGCGCTGCTCGCCGAACTCGACGCCACCCTCAAGCAGTTCCCGCACGTCCAGTCCACGGTGTACTCGTTCAACGGCGACGTGGCCGCCTTCTACGAATGGCTCCAGCGGGTGCCCCCGGGCGTGCTCCCGGCGGGCGGGACCGGGGCTGCCGCCGCCGCGAGCGCGTTCCTCCGGCAGGTCGCCGGCATGACCGACCTCGTCGCCGGTGAAGTCCGGCACACGGGCACCGGAGCCGCGGACGTCGGGCTGCGGCCGGATTCGGGCACCGGCCCGGTCACCACGGTGACACTGCGGCAGCAGGCCGACGGGACCTGGGTCCCGGCCGGCGCGCACACCGCGGCCATCCGGATTGACCAGCCCGCCGGCCTGCAGGCGATCTCCTCGCCGGTCACGATCGCCGGGCAGTCCTCGGCATTCGAGGGTCAGCTGTCCGTCGGCGTGATGCACCTCGCGGGCGGGAGTGTCACCGTGCTAGGCCGCAGCGGTTCCATCAGCGGCGGATCCATGGGGGCCGGGCCGTTCCAGGGCCAGGTCGCTTTCGTCCGCCCGCCGACCGCCGGCACCACCTGGCTGGTGGTCAGCTACCAGTCGGCAAGGACCGGGGCGACGGCAGGAGCTACCGCCGTCCAGGTGAAGCTCACTGGCAGCAGCGTCACGACCACCGCCGCCGAGCGGGTGCAGGTGTACCTGGTGCCCACCGGCACCGGAACCGCGCTGCGGGCACGGCTGATCGCTGACGCTGCCCCAGCCGCCGGGACATTCGCGTTCACCTGGGACTACCCGGACGAACCGGTGCCCGCCCACCATACGCATGTGTGTGAGGCTGCGCATGAGTGTGCGTGAACATGACCGAGGCCGGGGGCGGCGGCCTGCCTCTTAGCGGGTCCTCGCGTCCGGGGGTGCCTGGCCGGCGTGGCCGGGGCAGTCGTAGAGGATGACCGTGACCGCGCGGGCCGTTTCGGTCGAGGGGTTCACGTAGCGGTGGGGCATGGAGGAGGGGAAGTCGATGCTGTCACCGGGCTCCAGCCGGTAGCGCTCGAACCCGATCGTGATCTCCAGGCACCCGTTCATCACCAGCACCAGCTCGGTGCCAGGGTGGGTGTACTGGCGCGGATGTGATTCGGCGCCCGGCTCATACACCAGCTCGAAGAAATCGAGGTGGTCCAGGGTGGTCCGGGTCAGCCGCTCCCAGCGCACGCCGCCCTCGATATCGATCACCGCCCGGCTGCCATGGCGCACCACATAGCGCCCCTCCGCGGCAGGCGGCGCCTGGCCGGGCTGGGGTGTGCCCCCGGCGCCAGGGCGGGTGCCATCATCGGGAGCCGCGTGGCCCGGCGGGACGCCCTGGTCCGGGGTGGATGCTTGCGGCGGCTCACGGAAGAAGGCGTCGACCGGCACGTCGAGCGCCTGGGCGATGGCGAACAGCGTGGACACCGACGGGCGGGACAGGCCACGTTCGATCTGGCTGATCAGGCTGGGGGTTACCCCGACCTCACGGGCCAGCTCGGCCACCCGCATCCCGCGCTGGCCGCGGTACGCGGCCAGCCGGCGCCCGATGTGGCCGGCCAGGTCGCCGCCCGGGCCGCGCTGGGGCAGCCCGGGCCCGTCGCGCTGAGCCACGCTGTGGCCGGCCGCGTCCCCGGCATCAGTAGTCACGCTCACGTCTGACATGGTGCTTGAATGCTACTGCACCTGCTAGGGCTGCCTCGGGAGGGTTCCACGGGGCGTTTAGTGCTGCTATCGTCCGTGGCTGAGAGGGCCCGTCACGCTTATCGTCACTGAAAATGCGGACCTCAGTGGTCTCATGACCCGGAATGGAGCACCCGTGACGCCAGGACCGGATCGCGGCGGACATGAGCAGCTGCCAGCCCCCGGCCCCGCGGCGATGGCGATCGAGCGCAACGTGCCGGTCCCCATGGACGATGGTGTGGTGCTGCGGGCCGACGTGTTCCGCCCGGCTGGTGCCGGGCGCTTCCCGGTGATCCTGACCTACGGGCCCTACGCGAAGGGGCTCGCGTTCCAGGAGGGATACGCCGACCAGTGGCAGCTGATGGTGTCCCAGCACCCCGACGTCGCGCGCGGGTCGACCAATGCCCACCAGAACTGGGAGGTCGCCGACCCGGAGAAGTGGGTGCCGGATGGCTACGTGTGCGTCCGCGTGGATTCGCGCGGAGCGGGCCGGTCCCCGGGACAGCTGGATCCCTATTCACCGCGGGAAACGCGTGATCTGTACGAGTGCATCGAATGGGCGGCCGCCCAGCCGTGGAGCACGGGGAAGATAGGGCTGAACGGGATCTCCTACTACGCGATGAACCAGTGGCATGTGGCAAGCCTGCACCCGCCGCACCTGGCCGCGATGTGCGTGTGGGAAGGTGCCGCCGACTTCTACCGGGACGGCACCCATCACGGCGGGATTCTCTCCTCCTTCTGGCGGAACTGGTACGACAAGCAGGTCACCGTGGTTCAGCACGGGGTGGGGGCGCGTGGCGCCCGGCACCTGGTCACGGGGGAGCCGGTCGCGGGCCCGGAAACGCTCACCGAGGCCGGACTGGCCGCCGCGCGGGTGCCGTTCGGGGAACAGATCCGTGACCACCCGCTCGACGACGATTACTACCGGGCCCGGTCAGCGAACTGGCAGGAGATCACCGTCCCGTTCCTGACCGCGGCCAACTGGGGCGGGCAGGGCCTGCATACCCGCGGCAACTTCGAGGGCTTCACACAGGCCGCGTCGCCGCACAAGTGGCTGGAGGTCCACGGCCTGGAGCACTGGACCCACTTCTACACCGACTACGGTGTGGACCTGCAGAAGCGGTTCTTCGCCTGTTTCCTGCACGGCGACGACAGTGGCTGGCGGGACCAGCCGCCGGTCCAGCTCCAGGTCCGCACGCTCGATGGGTTCCGGCAGCGGGCCGAACGCGAGTGGCCGCTGGCCCGGACCGACTGGCGGCGGCTATACCTGCGGCCGGAGCGGCAGGAACTCAGCGCCGAGGTGGGCGCCGGCGAGGAGAGCGTGTCCTACCGGGCGGACGGGGAAGGCATCACGTTCACCGCACCCCCAGCACCGCAGGAGATGGAGATCACCGGGCCGGTGGCTGCCCGCCTGTTTGTGTCTTCCTCCACCACCGACGCCGACCTGTTCTGCGTGCTGCGGGTGTTCGCACCCGGTGGCGAAGAAGTCACCTTCGCCGGAGCCATCGACCCGCACACGCCGGCCGCGCAGGGCTGGCTGCGGATGTCGCACCGCAAGCTCGACCCGCAGCTGAGCACCCCTTACCGCCCCTACCACAGCCACGACGAGATTCAGCCGCTCACCCCGGAGGAGGTCTACCAGGCCGATGTCGAGATCTGGCCTACCAGCGTCGTCGTCCCGGCCGGGTACCGGGTGGCCCTCACCGTCCGGGGCCGCGACTATGAGGTCCGTTACCCCACGGCGCCCCGGCTGGGCTCGTTCAAGAACGAGATGACCGGCTGTGGGCCCTTCCTGCACGACGACCCGCTGGACCGCCCACGGCAGCTGACCCACAGCACCCAGACCCTGTGGCACGGCCCGGACCGGCAGTCCTACCTGCTCCTGCCGGTCATCCCGGCCGGCTGACGCCCCCAGGTCCCCCGGCGCAGTGAAGCGGAGCGACATGAACCAGGACTTCACAGTGGTCGTGACCGACCAGGTGTTCCCCAGCATCGAGACCGAGACGCAGTTGCTGGCCGCCATCGGCGCCAGGATCAAGGTCGCCGACGGCACAGCGGAGGGGGTCACCCGGGTCGGCGGCGACTACCTGTTCGGCGTCGCGGAACGCGGCCAGCCGGAGCACTGACCCACCCGGTCTGGCCGGGCTGCGCCATACCACGGCACGCGTGCAGCAAGCAGCTCACCGGATAGCACCACCACGGGCGCGAGAGCGATGCTGGACGGGTGAGGGCGTCGCTCGCTGTCCTGGCTACCTGCCTGCTGGTGTCTGCTGCGGCGTGCACCGGCCGCACGGACAGGCGACTGCGACGCGCTCGGCGGCGAAGTCACCGCGACCATCTGCGGCTGCCGGATGGACCTCGCATGTACCTCCGATGGACCTCACGTGTACGTGACGGGGGGTCCGGGCGCAACAGCGACCTCTGCGTCGCATCAGCAGCAGCCTTCTACCTGCGCCTTCCGCCTGATGTCACGCTGCGTAACACCATCGGTAGGGGCCTCACAGGGTGTGCTGGCCAGCCCGGACGACTAGGTCCGGACTGACGAGCAAACGTGGAGCAAACATGGCCGGGAGACGGCCGCCGACCAGGGCAAAGAGATGGTAAAAAGACCAGGTCAGGACGGGTGCGCCGCCAGGGACTTGAACCCCGAACCCGCGG
>DPMS01000467.1 GCA_003541285.1 Actinomycetota bacterium | reverse complement strand
CGCCGGCGCCGGGCGGCCGGCTCCCCCACGGCTGCCGCAGCCGATGCCGCCGGCCGCGAGGGCGTGCTCCTCACCCGGCGAGCTCCAAGGGTGCCCTGATCGCCGCCCTGCACCCCTGCACACCGGCCGCCAGCGGAAACGGTTCCTCGCGACGGACAAGGGCTCCTCGTAACAGACGAAGTACTGGTCGGGCACGCTGACCGGATCGCCTTCATCACCATCAACCGTCCCCAGGCCCGCAATGCCCTCAACCGGGCGGTCTCTGAGGGGGTTGCCGCGGCGCTGGGCGAACTGGACGCGCGGGACGATCTGACGGTCGGCATCATCACCGGCGCGGGCGGAACGTTCAGTTCCGGCACGGACCTGAAGGCGTTCCTGGCCGGGGAGAACGGCGGGTGGAGTTCAGCTACCTGCGCACCAACCTGGAACTGACCGCAGGCAACCTCTCCCAGCACCTCAGCGGCTGGAAAACGCCGGGCTCAGGCGGCTTGCCCGGGCTACGCTCCAACACCCGGCCGACATTCCAGCCATCGGCTAGCCGCCGGCTCCGCTCAGACCCATGATCTGAGGAAGCCGTCGATCATCGCCGCTCGTGCCTGCACTGGGCCGGCCGGGACGTCCACGAGCTCGAACCCGGCGCGGAGGTACTCCGTCTCGTGAATGCGTTCAAACGCCAGCGAGTCCTGGTAGCTGATCTGGCGGGCCGGGGTCGGCTGGGAGAATCCGATCGGCCGGACGAAGAACACCCGGCGGTCGAACAGCCCGCAGGTGGTGATCCGCGCGATTGCCCCGCTGAGTTCAGCAGACACCGGGTGACCCAGGTAGCGAGCGAGCGCGAGCGTGCACACTGGTGAGCGATCATGAACCTGTACCGCTGTGCCCGGGTGAACCTGCTCGTGCCGCCTGTGCTCTTGCAGCCGAAGGATCGCATTGACGAACATCGGGTCGTTCCATGGCTCGCTGTTGCCCTGCGCCTGCTGCGCCGCGATCACATCGGTGGCGGCTTCCTCGACCACCGCGTACCCGCGGTTTCCCAAGGCACGCAGAATGGATGTCTTACCGGAGCCAGGGGCACCGGTCATGATGAAACGCCTCACGGTTGGCTCGTCCTCCACTGCCGCCGGGCGCGCCTGGTAACTCTCGCGCTACATGTCCGGAACGCACAGCCGCCCAATGTCGGCCACTACATGCTCGGTCTTCGGGCAGACCCACACTGCGCCGTCTTCCCGTGCGGTGGCCATCAGCGGATGAGAGGCCGGGTGCTCGGGACATTCAGGCCATGTCGCCGGCCAGTGTGCCAGAGCGCCTCGACACGGATTCCTCCACCTCTGGCCGCACGGCACCCGGCGCTGCCCGGCGGCTCATGCCGTGGGACGATCTCTGTTCACCACTGCGAGTGAGGGCAGGCTGAGCGCGTGCATGGGGTGATGAGATGACGGGCCGCTTCATCTCGGCGGTTGCCCTTTATGGGCCGAAGGCCGACCCGGTGCGCGACTTCCTCATCAATGTCCAGGCCCTGATCCGCGAGCGCGTGGGCGACAGCTTCCGCCCATACTCACTTGAGCAGATACATGCCACATTGATCGCGCTCAACGGGGTTCCTGACCCGGAATCCGGAACGATCGTCAACGAGTACCTCCTGGAGCACACCGGCGCCGGGCTGGGGATGGATCTCCCCCGGGCCATGAGCCTCCTGGCCGCGCATCTCACACCTGCGCTCCAGGTCCGGATCGGTGGTCACAGTCCGGATCAGGCAGTCCCGTTCACCAGCCGGGGCCAGCACCTGTACGAACGGGCCTTCTCTGTCCAGGGAAACGCTTTCGTGCTCGTCGGATGGCCGGTGATGGCACTCACGGGACCGGGCAGGCCACTGGACAAGCTGCGGCGGGACATGAATGCCGCCAACGTGCTCCACCGCTACCACCGGAGCGATGCGGACGTTGACGACGACTTCTACCTCGTGGTCGGCCATCACACCGGCGCTCCCGCCGCCGCGCTCGCCCAAGCCGCCCGTGCCGTCCGCGGCAGGCTGGCCACTGGCCCCATCGACCTTGACATCGGGATCCGGGAAGTCAAGATCGTCGCGGCTGACACCCACACGCTGGCGCCACCCCTGTTCGTGGGCGACATCCCGGCGGATGAAGCGATCCTGCGCGGGCTGATGGCATCAGCCGGACCTCCCGCGGTGTACTGATCACCGGATCACCGGGTGCAGCCTGAGCTGTAGAACCCGGATCCGGCCAGGTCGAGAGGTCGGGATCGCTCGCGGCAGCAGCACAACGGCTGCGGACCGCTTTGGGCCGTTAGGCGGCATCCGGCACGCTGACAGGTCTCAGCCGCGCCGCGGCGGGCGTGGGAGCCAGCGCGGGACGGTTTGCAGATACTCCAGGTAGGCGTCACCGAACCGGCGGCGCAGCGTCCGCTCCTCGTAACCGATCACGAACAGATGGCAGCAGACAGCCATCGCGACCGCGTACAGCAGGAGCGGTGGTGACAGGAACAACCCCGCCTCGCCCAGGACGACCAGGAGCGCCGCGAGGTAGATGGGGTTGCGCACCCACCGGTACGGGCCGACGGCGACCAGCCGCCGCGGCGCGTCCCACGGGCCGGGAGTGCCATGCCCGGCCACCGCGAACACCCATACGCACCACAGGTACAGGGCGGTCCCGGCCGCGATGACGGCGGCCGCCGGCCACGCGGCCGGAGCGGCTGTGGGATCGAAACGCCCCAGGATCCACCAGGGCATCCACACCGCCCCTGCCCCCGGTACCACGACGCTGAACAGCAGGTTGCGGACGGCAAGGTTCCATCCTGCGGACCTCAGATCAGCGGCCATTCTCCCTCCTGGCCTGTTACCGTATGGGGCCTCAGCTGACCACCTCGATGCCAGCGGAAGCCCACAAAACGCAGGGCTTTCCCTGACGCGACGGACTGATCCCCGAGCCTAGCTTCTGGCATGTCAGCTAAGTGCCTGCTGCCCGGCTGCACACCACGAGCACTACGAGTGAGCCGGCCTGGCCACGGCGCCTGGACCCAGCGTCAGGCCGGACAGCAGTACCTGAGCCGCAGTGACTGAGCATGAAAGTGCAGTGAGCCGATGGAGGAAGATTCAATGCAAGCACAGAATCGGGCGGGCGGCGGGGCACACCGGCTCGCGTTCGGACTGACCGTGGCCAGCGTTCTGGCCGTGATCCTGGCGGCGTGCGGCGGCGGGGGCGGTTCTGGGACGGGTGGCGGCGGTTCCACCGCACCGTTGCCGTCGGCGGCGTCCTCGGCCGCGACCAGCGGGACCGGCTCCGGCGCTGGCACGGCCGCTGGCGCGCCCGACCCCTGCCAGGTGGTCACCGCCGCCGATGCCGCGCAGTTGACCGGCACGACGCTCAAGCAGATCTCGGATAACAAACTGACCGCGAACGAGCGGGTATGCACGTATTCGGCCGGCGGCGTCAGTGTCATCGTCACCGTCGCGCAACTGCCGGGTGCCACACCGGGTCAGGCGGAGACCTACTACCGGCAGGCGGTGGCCAAGTTCACCCGCATGCCGGGTATCACGTTCAGCAACCCAGGCATCGGGGACAAGTCGCTTGAGGGCACGCTGAACGTGGGCGGCTTCAAGGACAGCGCGATCGCGTTCCTGAAAGGGACCGTGTACGTGTCCATCCAGACCACCTCGGGCGCCAGCCAGGGCGCGTTGAAGTCACTCGCCATGACCGCGCTCGGACGAGTCTGACCGCACAGCCGTTGCCTGAGGGCCGGCCCATGCGGGCCGGCCCTCAGGCAACGGGGCAGGTGATCTGGACCGGGACCACGGAGGGCGGGTAGGCGTTGAGCACGTATGCGGTCCTGCCGTCCGGGGTGATCACCATGCCCTCGGTGCCGATTCCGAGCTTGATTGGCTGACCTGTCTTGCTGGTCGCCGTCCCGATCGGGATCAGCCTGCTGGCCGCGTTCCAGCGGCGGACGGGCGTCGAGCCCACGTAGAGGGTGCGGCTGTCGGGGGTGACCGCGATGCCGTAAGGAGTGTACCCGGCCTTGATCGGCCTGCCCGCCCGGCTGGTAGCGGTCTGGATCGGGATCACAGTCACTGTGGTGGGGAAGGAATCGCCGCCCAGCACGGTCACGTAAGCGGTCCTGCTGTCCGGGGTGACGGTGACCCGGTCCGGCGGGTGGCCCACCCTGACCGTGGCGACCACCTTGTTGGCTGCGGTGCTGATCGCGGTGACCGTGCCATAGATGAGATTGGTGACATAGAGGGTCTTGCCGTCGGGTGTGATCGTCACCCGGCTCGCACCCAAGCCCGTCCTGACAGGCGGGAGCGCGGTACCGGTGGCGACATTGACGGGCGTCACCGTTCCGGCGGCAGCGCTGGGAACGTAGACAGTTCTCCCGTCCGGGGTGATCGCGATGTCCTGGGAACCCTTCCCCACCCTGATCGGCGTGAGCAGCCTGCCGGTGGAGGCCTGGATCGGAATCACCGTTCCCGCCCGGTCGTCGACCACGTAGACGGTCCGGGCGTCTGGGGCGAATGCGATACCACCGGCCAGGTCGTAGGGATGGGTCACCCTGATCGGGGTGAGCGCCTGGTTGGTGGCGGTCCTGATCGGGACCACGTCGCCAGCGAAGATCTCGACGACATAGAGGGTCTTGCCGTCNNTGATCGCGGTGACCGTGCCGCGGCCCAGGCTGGAGACATAGAGGGTCCTGCCGTCGGGTGTCATCACGATCCTGGTTGGCTGACCCCCCACCCGGATCGCCTTGAGTGCCCCGGAGCCGCACGCCCGGGCCGGAGCGGTGACGCCAGCGCAACTCGCGGCCGCCAGCACCATGCCAAGACCCAACACCGCGATGATCGCCCGCTTGACCATCTCTCTCCCCGGCCTGGTGGTTGACCGCGTCTGCGCTGTCCCGAATTGTCCCAGACGGCCGGCTCTGGGCGAGTGAATCATCGGATCATTACCCCCGGGCCGGGGAGGCGCCAGTGGTCGGTGTCCCCGGGTGCGTTGCTCACCAGGCCGCGCCGGGCCAGGTGCACCAGGTGCGCGTAGGTCTCGCCGATGGCCAGCCGGCGCACCAGGCCACGGGACTGGCTCCAGGGCCGCGACCAGGTCAGCCGCTCGGCGACCTCGATGGTCGTGCAGCCGGCCATCTCCGCGACCACCGTGAGTACCTCNNCGCGGCAGCACATGGTCGCCGGTGAGGAGGAGTCGATACTCCTCGTGGCGGAAGCAGAGGTGGCCGGGCGTGTGCCCCGGTGTCCAGATCGCCCGCAGCGGGCTACCGGCCCCGAACGGCCGCGCACCATCTTCCAGCAGGACATCGGGCTGGCCCAGCCCTTCCAGCACGCCGTCGCCCGAGGGCAGCAAGCTATCCAGATCAGGCCGGGCCACGCCCCGGCGCGTCAGCCACGCCGCGTCGGTCTCGGCGTACTCCGCCAGCGAGGCGAACCAGTGGGCGGCGCGGGCATCGAGCTCGTGCAGGCCGATCCAGGCCCCGGAGGCCTCCCGGACCCGGCGGGCGAGGCCGAAATGGTCGGCGTGGCCGTGCGTGACCAGGACCGCGATCACGTCAGCCACGTCATGGCCGGTCTGGCGGATGCCCGCCACCAGGCC
>DPMS01000810.1 GCA_003541285.1 Actinomycetota bacterium | reverse complement strand
GGCCCCGCCAGCCTGGCTCACCACGGGCGCGCACCCCGGCCACGGCCAGTGCCACCACAGCCCACCCGGCGGTGGCGACGGCGATCAGCAGGAGGACCGCGTTAGGTATGGGTTCGTAATAGGTGGCGGCGGCGGGCCACGCTGTGCTGAAGGTCACACTGGCGAGCGGATCGAGGACCAGGATCACGCTCCCGATCACGAACAGCGCGAGCAGCGCGAGCCTGGACCCGAAGCGGGCCAGGAAAGTCCGGCCGACCACCTCGGCCAGGCCCCAGCAAAGCGCCAGCGGGGCGATCAGCCGCCCGCCGATCTGGACGGCCCGGAAGGTGGTGGAGCCGAAGCCCTGGTGGTAGCCCAGCGCCTGCGCCGCCAGCGCGATCGCGAGCCCAGCCGCCGCGACCGACCAGGCGATCAGGTCGAGCCGCTGCACGCGCGTGCAGCGCCGCACCAGCATCCCGGTAAACGCGGCTGCGGCGACGGTGCTAACGGCTGCTGCCAGGAAAGAAGGAGACATTGCTGCCTATGGTGCCTGACGCAGGCCAGTGGTGGTACCCAGATGGAAGACCAGGTGGGGTACGCCGGCCCGCTGCGCGGGTAACATGATTGCGCTATGAGGCTGCTGCGGGGACGGCTTCTGTCATCAGACCCGGCCGGGATGGAACCTGGCCTGGGTCAGGAAGCCGCAGGCCCACAGCCCGCTGGCCGGGGCCCACGGATCCGGATCAGGCCGCTGCGCCGGGACCGGGCTGCGGTCGCTGGTGAAGCGTCCGCTGCTGCCGCGAAGGTGGAGCACCCACCGCCCACCCCCGACCCCACCGCGGCGGCGTTCTTCGATGTGGACAACACCCTCATGCGCGGCGCCTCCATCTACTACTTCGCGCGCGGCCTGGCTGCCCGCAAGATGTTCGGCCCCAAGGACCTCGCCAAGATGGCCTTGGGCCAGGTGTATTTCCGGGTTCTGGGGGCGGAGAACAGCGACCACATCGACGCGGCCAGGGAACTCGCCCTGGCCTTCGTCGCGGGTCACCAGGTGGCCGACATCGTCGGGCTGTGTGAGGAGATCTACGACGACTCGATGGCCGCGCGGATCTGGGAAGGCACCCGCTCGCTCGCCCAGCAGCACCTGGACAGCGGGCAGCGGGTCTGGCTGGTGACCGCGACCCCGGTCGAGCTGGCCAGCATCATCGCGCGCCGGCTCGGCTTCACCGGGGCACTGGGCACCGTGGCCGAGTCGGTCGACGGCGTCTACACCGGACGGCTGGTCGGCGGCCTGCTGCACGGCGAGGCGAAAGCAGCGGCGGTCGAGGCACTGGCGGTACGCGAGGGCCTGGACCTGACGCGGTGCGCCGCCTACAGCGACTCGACCAACGACCTGCCCATGTTGCGCCTGGTCGGGCATCCAGCCGCGGTTAACCCGGACACCGACCTGCGGGCCGAAGCACGGGCCAATGACTGGCCCGTGCACGACTTCCGCTCCGGCCGCAGGGCCACCATGATCGCCCTGCCCACCGCCGCCGGAGCGGGCGCCATCGCCGGCGGCATCGTGGCCGGCCTCGCCCTGCGCCGCCGTCATGCCCATGCCCGCCATTAACACCCGGTGACGATGTAACCAGATCCGCGCCCCCGGCCTGCTCGCGGACATCGCCGGAATGGTGCGCCAGTGACCCGCCGCGCGCGTTACCGGATGCACTCCCTTCGGGTACGGTAATCACCCCGGTTCTTCAGTACCACTGTTGCAGCCGATGCCGGCCCGGTTACAGTCTTCCTCGGTGGTCCTTACCGGGATGATCTGGCGCAATGGAGCGTAATCGTGAACAGGACACACAGAGTGGCTGGAATCGCCTTCTCCGCCGCCTTGCTGATCGCGGCCCTGACGCCGGCTGTCCCGGCCCTTGCCTCCACCCAGACCTGCGGTAACAGCGGTGCGGTGACGTCGCTGACCGGGACGTTGGCGGACAAGGCGACCTACCAGATCGAATGCCCGGCCGGGCCCTGGAACGGCACGCTGTTCCTCTACAGCCACGGCTACGTGGTGCCCGGCTCCCCGAACCCGGCACATGATGTGGGTGATCCGGTGACGGGTACCTGGCTGCTCGGTCACGGCTTCGCGCTGGCGGGCTCGTCCTACGCCACGACCGGCTGGGCGATCCAGCAGGCACTGGTCGACCAGCCCGCCACGCTGGATGCCTTCGACCAGACCTACGGGACGCCCACCCGGACGATCGCCTGGGGTCACTCGCTCGGCGGGATCATCACTGCCGGGCTGATCCAGCGGTACCCGAAGCTGTTCAGTGCCGCGCTGCCGATGTGCGGTGTGCTCGCCGGCGGGGTGGCCACCTGGAATACCGCACTGGACGCGGAGTTCGCCTTCCAGCGGCTGATCGACCCGTCGGTCCAGATCGTCAACATCACCGACCCGACCGCGAATCTGAACGGTGCCGAGGTCGCCGCCGCGGTGGCGCAGGGGACTCCCCAGGGGCGGGCCCGGCTGGCACTCGCCGCGGCCCTCGGCGACACGCCGGGCTGGTTCACGCCGCTGTCCCCCGAGCCCGCGCCCAACGACTTCGCCGGTCAGGAAGCCAACCAGTACCAGTGGGAATCCCAGGTGGACTTCCCGTTCACCTTCGCGTTCCGCGCCGAACTCGAATTGCGGGCGGGCGGCAACCCGTCCTGGAACACCGGGGTGAACTACGTCAGTGACCTGGCGCACTCGGCCGACCTGCGCGAGGTGCTGGCCCTGTACAAGGCGGCGGGACTGAGCCTGAGCGCGGACCTGCAGACGCTCAACCACGCCAAGCGGGTCAGCGCTGTTCCATCAGCCGTGAACTACCTGGCGGACAACATCGCCTTCAACGGGAAGCTGTCCATGCCGGTGCTCACGATGCACACCACCGGTGATGGCCTGGTGGTCTCGCAGAACGAGCAGGCCTACCGCAGCGTCGTCAACAAGGCGGGCAACGGGCGGCTGCTGGCGCAGATCTTCGTTCACCGGGCCGGGCACTGCGCGTTCACCCCGGCGGAGACCATCACCGCCGTGCAGACCCTGCTGAACCGCCTCAACACCGGCCGCTGGGGCCCGCTCGACCCGGCCACGCTGAACAGCCAGGCCACGGCGCTCGGCTCCGGGTACAACATCTTCGCGATCGGCAGCAACATCTACCCGACACCACCGGCGTTCCTGCGCTTCCGGCCCACCCAGTACCTGCGCCCGTTCGACCTGCCGGTCCACCACTAACAGCACGGGCAGGTCAGCCGAAGGCGGGGCCGCGCTCGGCGAGCAGGTCGTCCAGCTTGCGCTGGATGGTGCCGCGGATCCGGCCGCTCAGGTCCGCGACCACCGCCGGGTCGTTCACGTCGGCCGGGTGGTAGCAGTCGGTTGGCACCGGCGGGCAGAACTCGATGATCCACTTNNGGCTTGCCGATGCCCTTGAACCCCTCCGGGAAGACCCCGACCACTTCGCCCGAGTGGAGCAGCACATGGGCATCGGCGGGGCAGGCCCGGGTGTGACCCCCTTTGCGGGCAAGAGATGCCAGCACCGGGATCTCATAAACGAGGTCGGCGCCGAGCAGGCGCAGGTTGCGGTGGGCGGGGTGCTCGTCGTGCAGACCGGTCTGCAGCATGACCGCGTCGAGCGGGAGCGTGCCGGAGTGGTTGGCGACGACCAGGGCCGGGCCGGTGTCAGGCACATGCTCCAGGCCCCGGATCTTCACCCGGAACCAGTGCTGGTAGAACAGCCGGGCGAACGGCATCAGCACGCGGGAGTTGAATTCGGGGTCGAAGCCGAACTGGTCGACCTCGGACCCGCCGTTGAACTGGCGGACGGCAAACTGAAGGGCGCTCACGATCCGGCTCCACCCTCCGGCCGGCCCAGGCGTGGGGCCGCCCCCACTGCTGGCTTTGTCATCCTCATCGCCTGCACTGTCGTGCCCGCCGTCGGCGCTGCCGAACCCATTGCCAGCCTGATCATCGGAGTGGGTCGCATGATTCTCATCGACCGTCACCCGTAGCTCAGGCATGGCCAGCACACTCACCGGGTGCCCGTTGAGCGGCACGTCGCTGCGCGCTCCCCCCGAAGCATCGCCAAGAATGCCGCCAGCCACAGCTGGAGGCTTCGTCACGGTTACCCCCCTCCCGAACGGCACTCTGGGCCAGCTACGTGCGCACCCCCGTGCGGCGATCTGGCCGGCGCGCTACTGGTGCCGGCGGGCGTTCACCCCTGCCGGGGCCGGATGCCCGCCGTCAGCACCGGCGCTACTTCTTGTTCCGCCGCTGGACGCGCGTCTTCCGCAGCAGCTTGCGGTGCTTCTTCTTGGCCATCCTCTTGCGGCGCTTCTTGATGACGGAGCCCACGACCTCACCCTCGCTCAACGCTCTGGACCGACCGAGCATGCTTGCGCTGCCCGGAACCGGTCGGCCGGGGCACACGCCAACGGTCTAGGCTACCGCTCCTACCACAGTAGATCATCCCCGGTGCCCCCAATCGCCCGGAGGCGCCGGGCGGACTACACCCTCGCCGGGCTCAGCTCGCGGCGACGAACGAGTCCCGCAGGTACTGGTTGACCGCCTGTTCAGGGACACGGAAAGAGCGACCTACCCGGATGGCCTCCAGTTCCCCGGAGTGCACGAGCCGGTACACAGTCATTTTGGACACACGCATGATCGAGGCTACTTCTGCCACGGTCAGGAACCTGACGTCACTTAGGGGAGTTGTTTCCGTTGCAGCCATGAGATGTCCTCTTCCGCGCGGTGCTGTTTACGCCTGGCCGGATTCAGCGCATCAGTCACCTCCGTCCCCAGCGTAAGTCTTGTGTGGAAAAGGGCAACCCTCCATCGAGTGTCATTTCGTCACGCGCGGCACGGGTCTTGCAGGCTCCAATGACCGCACAGCGGCCTGACCTGGGACGTCACGATAAGTGACAGGCGGCTGTCAGGGCGAGGGCAGCAGCCCGTGATGAGGGAAGACAGCGGTCCGTGTTGCCATGATCGCCCGGTCCACCGGGTCGCCCGGATCGTAGCCGGACGAGAACGGCGTGTATGCGGCGCTGGCTCCCTCGGTCATGCTCNNCGCCAGGACTCCGGCGTCGCCGCCGCCGGGTCCAGCGGCCGTCCGGCCGCTTCCGCCAGCAGGTGCGTCCATGTTCTCGGCACTACCTGCACCAGTTCGTAGCCACCGCCGCCGGTGAGCAGCCACCGCCCGCCGGCCGTCTCATGCGCCAGGTGATGCAGCCACGCCTGCGCGGTCCGCTGAGCGTCGATGCTCAGTTCCAGGTGCGCGAGCGGATCAAGCCGGTGGCTGTCACAGCCGTGCTGGGTCACCAGGATCTGCGGGCGGAACGCGCGCAGCAGTGGCGGCACCACTGCGTCGAATGCCCGCAGCCATCCGGCGTCCCCGGTTCCCGCGGGCAGCGCCACGTTGACGGCCATTCCCTCCGCGCCCGGGCCGCCATTGTCAACGGGCAGGCCGGTGCCGGGGAAAAGCGTCATGGGATGCTCGTGCAGGCTGATCGTAAGCACCCGCGGATCGTCGTAGAAGGCCACCTGCACCCCGTCGCCATGATGGACGTCCACATCGACATAGGCGATCTTCTCCGCGCCCCGCTCCAGCAGCGACCGGATGGCAAGCGCGGGATCGTTGTACACACAGAACCCGCTCGCCATCCCGCGCATCGCGTGATGCAGGCCGCCGGCGACGCTCACCGCGTGCTGGGTCTGCGATTCCCACACCGCCTCCGCGGCGGCCAGGGTCGCCCCCGCCACCAGCGCCGAGGCCTCGTGCATCCCGCTGAACACGGGATTGTCTGGGGTGCCGAGCCCGTAGGCGAGGTCGGCGGCACCGGTCCGGACAGCCGTGATGTAGTG
The DNA here is from genome assembly GCA_003541285.1 of Actinomycetota bacterium. Classification (GTDB taxonomy): domain Bacteria; phylum Actinomycetota; class Actinomycetes; order Streptosporangiales; family Streptosporangiaceae; genus UBA9676. The sequence goes on along the minus strand of DPMS01000810.1, from coordinate 6,366 downwards.
CGGATCGTGGATGAGCTCGAGCTGGGCATTGCTGGCAGCGGCCGGCGCCTTGACGAATACCCCCGGTTCCGCCAGCACCCCGAACGCCTGTGCCAGCGCGACCGTCAGTTCGACCCGGACGGGCGCCAGCGGGTGACCAGGCCCGAAGTCGTAGCTGGTCAGCCGCTCGTCCCAGGCGACATGCAGGGTGCAGGCCATCGCGCCCGCGCTCAGCCGCTGCCGAGTTCGGCGCCCCGGTCCCTGGCCGCCTCAATCGCCGCCAGGAAGGCCGCACGGACACCGTGCTTTTCCAGTTCGCGGATCGCCGAGATGGTGGTCCCGCCCGGGGAGGTCACCGCCTCGCGCAGGATCACCGGATGCTCACCGGTCTCCCGCAGCATGGTCGCCGCCCCATAAACCGTCTGGATGACCATCTCCAGCGCGGTCCCGCGCGGCATGCCGAGCAGGATCCCGGCGTCCACCATGGCTTCCACCAGGTAGTACACGTATGCGGGGCCGCTGCCCGACAGGGCAGTCGCCGCGTCCTGCTGTGACTCGGGGATACGCAGCACCTTGCCGACCGGCCGCAGCAGTTCCTCCGCCCGGCGCAGATGCTCCTCGCCGGCATGCGGGCCGGCCGAGATGACGCTCATCGCCTGATCGACCAGGACCGGGGTATTGGACATGACCCGGACCACCGGCACCTCGGCACCCAGCCGGCGCTCGATCATCGACGTGGTGATGCCCGCTGCCACCGAGATGATCAGCCGGTCAGCGGGCAGATGCGGGGCGAGTTCGTCGAGCAGGGCGGTCATGTCCTGCGGTTTGACGGTGATGACCAGCGTGTCAGCGGTCTTGGCGGCCTCCGCGGCGCTGACCACGCTGATGCCGTAGGCCTCCCGCAGGGCGGCAGCGCGCTCGGCGCGCCGGACCACAGCGAGCACCCCGGATGGGTGACGGCCGGCACGCAGCAGGCCAGAGATGAGCGCCTCGCCCATCTTGCCCGCACCCAGGATCCCGATCATTCAGGCCAGAATATCCTCCCGGCCCGGCCCCCGGGGCCAGGGCGGGGACCGCCTGCCGGCGGCGCCGTCGGGCACCGGCCCCGCCTGCCCGGACCGGCCTGGCTCACCGGTGCCAGGCCAGGGAGCGCAGGAAGAAGGCGAGGTTGGCTGGCCGCTCGGCGAGCCGCCGGACCAGGTAGCCGTACCAGTCAACGCCGTAGGGCACATAGATCCGCACCGTCGCGCCGGCGCTGGCGCGCCGCTGCTGCTCGGCCTGCCTGATCCCGAACAGCATCTGGTACTCGTAGCCGCTGGCCGGCCGCCCGGTCCGCTGGGCCTGGGCCGCGCCGATCTCGATCAGGCGCGGATCGTGGGTGGCGAGCATCGGGTAGCCCTCACCTGCCATCAGCACCCGCAGGCAGCGCACATAAGAGCGGTCCACATCGGCGCGCGCGGTGAACGCCACGTCCTCCGGCGCGTTGTAGGCGCCCTTACAGAGCCTGACCCGCGACCCGGCATGGGCGAGCGTCGCGCAGTCCGCCGCGCTGCGCCGCAACTGGGACTGGATCACGCAGCCNNCCGCCCGGCCGCCGGCGGCGAGCCCGCTCGCGGCGAGCTTGCCCAGCAGCGCCACGTATTCGGCGGCGACAGCGGCCGCCTGGTCGGAGCCGGTGGTGTCCTCACCCAGGTAGTCGAGGGTGACCTGCAGGCCGGCCGCCTGGAGCCGGCGCGTGGTCTCCACCGCCGCGGCCGCGTCGTTCCCCGCCACGTAGCGGGCGACGACATCGCGGGTGTAGGGAGCGGAAACGATCACCCGGTGTACCCGGTCGCTGGCCGATGCGGCCAGGAGCATGCGGCGCAGCACGGCGCGAACCTCCTCTGGTCAGCGGCCCGGCCGTCGCCGTTGGCGGCCCGGCCCGCTGCCAGAAGCCAACGTTAGGGCATGTCCCGGCGGCAGCCGGGCCGGGGGACACGCCCTACTCACGGCGCGGGCCGAGTGCGCCCCGCGGCCGTTTGAGGGTGATCTTGACGTTGGCCCCGGCGTCGGGGGACACCACCACTTCCTGGGCGGCGGGCACACCGCCGGCCCGCAGTGCCGCGTCGACCGGCACTGTCCGCTTGACCAGCGCGAGCGCGATCGGCCCGAGTTCGAAGTGGCGCTGCGCCGAGCCCACGAACCCGACCTCGGCGTCGCCCATGGTGACCGGGTCGCCGTGCGCGGGCAGGGTGTCCTCGCTCCCGTCCAGGTGCAGGAACACCAGCCGGCGCGGGGGGTGGCCCAGGTTGTGCACCCGGGCAACGGTCTCCTGGCCCCGGTAGCAGCCCTTGGTCAGATGGACGGCGGTCTCGATCCAGCCGACCTCGTGCGGGATGGTCCGGTGATCGGTGTCGAGGCCCAGCCGCGGCCGGTGCGCGGCGATCCGCAGCGCCTCGTAGGCCTCGATCCCCGCCAGGACGGCCCCGCGGCGCTGCGCATCCGCCGCGATAGCGGCAAGATGCTCCCGCGCCACCAGCACATCCATGCCGAACGAATCCGCCATCGTCATCGCCGCGCCATCGGGCAGGCCGCCTGCTGTGCCGGGCCCCATCAGGGTCAGCAGGGCGAACTCATCGCTCACATCGACCGGGTCCACCCGGAGCAGGAACCGCATCGACTGCAGGAAGGCAAGCAGCGGCTCGGCCGTGCCCGGCTCGACGTGGATCCACACCGCGGTGCCGTCGTCGGCCAGCGTCAGGTGATGCTCGATATGGCCGCTCGGGCTGAGAACCAGCGCCTGGGTGACCGCGCCCGGCGCCAGTGACTCGACGTCCTGCGTGGTCAGGCTGTGCAGCCAGGACAGCCGGTCCGAACCGGTGATCCGCAGCACGCCGTGGTGTGAGCGGTCCACCAGGCCGGCCGAGCGGGTGAGCGCCCGCTGCTCCGCGAACGGGTCCCCGTAGTGCGCCGCGACCCCGGTGTCGGGCCCGGCCGCCGGGACGGCGCCGGCCTGGTCAAGCAGCGGGGATTTCATACCCCTCAGGCTACGCGGCCCAGCAGCGGATACCGGCTCTCGGGCCGTCCGGCGCTGGACCGATTCGCCCTGAGTTCCATGATCACGGGGATTGCCCAGTCACTGCAGCCGGAAGATCCACGTGATCACGATGATGCGCTGATCTGCGGGGCACCGTCGGTCTCGCCAGCCCGGCAGGAGGCGCACCGGCCGAAGACGGTGAGATGGCCGACGTCCGTCTGGAATCCATGGTTTGTATCCAGAGCGGTCACGAGCGCGCCGACCGCGTCCGGGGCGACCTGGGTGATCCGGCCGCAGCTGGAGCAGACCAGGTGCACGTGCTCGGCTTCGGCGGCCAGGTGGTAGCTGGGAGCGCCGTGGCCGAGGTGGGTGTGGGTGACCAGGCCGAGCTGCTCCAGCAACTCCAGCGTGCGGTAGATCGTGGAGATGTTCACGCCACTGGCGGTCTGCTGCACATCCGCCCAGATCTCCTCGGGCGTGGCGTGCTCCAGCTTGGTGACGGCGGCCAGCACGAGCTGCCGCTGCGGTGTGACGCGATAGCCGCGGTCCCGCAGCGCCTTGTCCCACGCCCGCGTCATGGCCCCGAGACTAGGGCATCTCGGCCGCTTGCGGGATAGCCGGCCGGGGGGCCGGCTGACAACTCACTTGCCGTCGGTGGCCGGTCTGACATAACCTGCGGCCAACGCGGGAAAGGAGGTGGTCCAACAGCATGCATAGCAGTCGGACTCGCGAGGTGGCTGTCAGCTAGCCGCCGTCCCGCCGGCGCACTGGCCGCGGCATAGGCCGCGCAGTGCGATCATCGGCCGGCGCAGGCCCCGGCCCGTACGGGCGTGGCCCGCGTGCCGCAAGGCGGCGGCCGGCGAATACACGGCAGACACCGAGCCCCCGGGCTGACCGGCCTTGTCCAGCCGGTCCCCGTGTGGCCACCCCCGCATCTCGCGGAGCGGTCACCGCCTGCGCGCCCCTGCGCGCGGCGGGCCGCCGCAGCTGCCGGGTCCCTGGCCCCGCGGGAGACGCCCGGGGGTTTTAACTTTCCCGGTTCCGCCGATTTACCGCCCCGATTTTCTGGGGCTGGCTGATTTTTGCACAGTCCGGTTCCTGCCTGGCCCGGCTCCATTAACGGCCCGGTCTCCGCACCGCCCGGTTCTTGCCCGGATGGGATATTCCGGGCCGGGTCATGCGATATGCCGCAGTGATCGAAGTGCCGGACACGGGCGATTGCGCGGCTTACGTAGACCACTCAGCGCATGCCGGATGACCTGCACGTTTCCTAGCTGGAAGCGCAGATCTCATTACCCCTTATGCCCACCGTGCTGGCATTTGCGCCAGCCACTTTAAATGTCGCGGCATGCATTTCCGTGATTGGCTGACCCACACAGCGTAATGTCTGACCGGGGCAATGCGATCCCGGAGCCGCAGAGCACTGGGGACGCTTCGCCTTGACCCGGCCCGAAGCGCGAAAGGACAGCGTCTCCATGCGGGATTTCTCGCACCTCACCGGCATCACCATCGGCGGTGCAGCCATCGCCCTGGCCGTCGGCGGCTTGGCAGTCACGCCGGCGGCCGGGGCGGCGAGCCAGGTTCCGGCACGGTCAGCGGCGGGCGCCACGACCGCGTACCGGATGCTCCCCCGGATCGTGCCCGGCGGGCCGATGAAACTGGCCAGGGGCAGGCGGACCCGCGTGCTGGCCTCGCGCGCCACCGAGGTCGCCTCCACCAACTGGGCGGGTTACGCCGCCACGCAGCCCAACCGCTCGTTCCGCTATGTGCGGGGGACCTTCTTCGTGCCCTACGTCGACTGCGCGACCACTGCCGATTCTTTCTCCGCCCACTGGGTCGGCCTGGACGGCTTCGACAGCGACACGGTGGAGCAGGCCGGCGTGCTCGCCGCATGCAACGGAAACACACCGCAGTACGCCGCGTGGTACGAGATGTTCCCGCAGTTCCCCGTCTACCCGAACATCACCATCCGGGCGGGTGACTCGATCATGGTGAGCGTGTTCTACCGGCGGGCCACCGGGAAGTTCGTGATCGTCCTGACCGACACCAGCAACGGGGCCCACTTCGCCCGCGTCCTCGCCTGCCCGTCCGGGTCCACCTGCCAGCGCGCCAGCGCGGAGGCGATCAGCGAGCCACCCACCAGCAGTTCGACCGGGATCGAGCCGCTGGCCGACTTCCGCGCCGAGAGCTTCAGCGGGATCCGGGTCACCGACGCGACCGGCCACCGGGGCACGCTGCGCTCCCGCCGGTGGGGCACGACGAAGATCGTCAACATCAGCGAGGGCGGCTCCCTGCTCGACCAGCCGACCCAGCTGTTCCAGGGGATGACGTTCGACAACTACTGGATGCGCTCCAGTTAGCCGGGGCGGGTCAGGCGGGAGCGGCGCCGGCCCGCTTGAGCTGCGCTGACAGATGCGGCTGGAGGGGCTGCCCGACTGCCGCCATGTCGTAGGCGTAGGCCAGGTCCGGGCCCACCAGCCCGTAGAGACGGTGCCCGGCGGTCACCTCCTTGGCCGAGGCGGTGCGCGCCACGACGTCGGTGGCCATCTCGATCTTCGTCCCGGTCACCTCGCCGAGGTAGATCTCGGTGATCCCGGTCGGGTGCGCGAGCAGCACCTCGACCTTGCCCCCCGGCTGGGGCCGCCAGAACCCGGTCTCCATCGCCAGCGGCCGGCCCGGTGTCCCGTCGGCGTTGAGCAGCCAGGTCCGGCTGACGTAGATGAGATAGGGCTTGCCGTTATGGCTGAAGGAGACCTCCTGGCCGAACTGGAGGCTCTCGATCGTGGGGTACCCGACCACGCCCGCGCCCTCCCACCGGCCCAGCAGAAACCGCAGCGGGGCCAGGTCGGGGTGGAGTTCCGGGCTGCCCTCAGGCATCGGCTGACTCCCGCGCCCCGTCCCGCCCGGCGCGCCAGGCGGAGTCGCTGACCCGGTACAGCCGGCCGGCGAGGACGGCGGCNNGGACCAGCAGCACGCCGCTCACCAAGCCTTGCATGCCCGAAGTGTACGCAGCGGCGCCGCGGCCCGCGGCGGGGGACGGGGCCGGCTCGCCGGCCCGCCCGGGCTCAGGCGACGAGCGCCTGGTAGACCAGCTGCCGCAGCTGCGGGCGGATCGGGTAGGCGCTGGAGGGCATCAGCTGGGTGAAGAACGAGACGGTCAGCTGTTCCCGCTGGTCGATCCAGAACGTGGTGCTCGCCAGGCCGCCCCAGGACAGCTCCCCCTCCGAGCAGACCACCTTTCCCCGGGCCGGGTCGATGACCACCGCGAACCCGAGGCCGAAGCCGATCCCCCGGAACGGGGCCTCGGCGTTGAGCGGCCTGCCGAAGGCCTCCAGGTCGAGGCCGCCCGGGAGATGGTGGCGGCCCATGCA
>DPMS01000809.1 GCA_003541285.1 Actinomycetota bacterium | reverse complement strand
GTTCGGGACCATCCCGGCGGGGAACGCCATGGTGCACTGCTATGTCCGCGACAACGGTGCCGGGTTCGACCCCTCCAGCGTTGGCAAGCTGTTCCGCCCGTTCTCCCGCCTCCATCCCAGCGAGGACTTCCCGGGAACAGGGGTCGGGCTGGCCAGCGTGCAGCGCATCGTGGAGCGTCACCATGGCCGATGCTGGGCCGAGGGGCGGCCAGGCCGCGGGGCGGTTTTCCACTTCACGCTTCCCGCTGAGTCAGCCGGGAAGCGGTGAGCACGGCGGCGCGGCGGCCACTGCGATGGTGAGCAGGCGGCGTGGAAGCAGGCGTCCGCGATTACCCCGGGGTGGGCTGGCCGCGGTCTATGACAGGCGGAGTGCCGGGGCCCGGCGGTCCAGGATGCCGGTGACGGTGTGAGCGGTGCTCGCGCCGATGATGGCGCCGATGACCGTGTCGCCCGGGTAGTGGACGCCGGTGTGGATCCGCGAGTAGGCCACCGCGCCGGCCAGAAGGTGCAGTCCCAGCGCCAGCAACGGCAGGTCACGGCCGATCGCGCCGGCGAAGGCGAACGCTGATGCCGAATGCCCGGACGGGAACGACGCTGACGAGGGCATGGTGACATGCCGCTTGCCCGGCACCCCGGCCCCGGCCCGGTCGGGCCGGCGCCGGGCCCAGACCGACTTCACGCCCACGTTGACCAGCGCCGACGTGGTTCCCAGGGCCAGCAGCCCGCGGACCGCCGCCCGCCGTCCGGCAGGGCCCCCGGTGAGCGCGATGCCGCCCGCGATGCCCAGCCAGAGCACGGAATGATCCGCCACATGGGACAGGCGCCGCACTGGGGAGTCGAGTGCGGGGGTGTTGACGGAGGCGATCGCCTCATAGACGGCGCGGTCGACCTCACCTATCTGGTGCAGTCCCGCGGCAAGCCGCCGCCATGGGCCGCGCGCGGCGGACAGTCGGCCGGCCAGCCAGTCCCCGACCGCCCCGGCGTGCGCTGGATGCGGCTCGGCGCCGCCTGTGGCCACGGCCGTATGCTAACACTGAGGGTGGTTGGCGAGCGGGGGCGGCCGTGCCGGAACGAACGGTTCGGGTACCGGGGCAGGCGCACCCGCCTACTGCGGGCGAACGTGCAGCCGCCCTGCTCGCGCTGGCCGGCGTGACAGCCGCCGCCGTCTTGACCCTCTGGGGTGTTGCCGTTCATCTGCGCACCACTGCCCTAGCCCTCATCGGTGTGCTGGTGTGCGCCATCGCCTGCTGGTACACGGTGTCGCGGCGCGGGCTGATCCGGGTCGTGGCCCTGCTCGTGGCGCTGGCGGCAGTGGCAGCCATCGCGGTTGGCCTGTTCTTCGCCAACATCACCATCTGGCGCGTGATCGTCATTGCCGTCCCGCTGGCCGGCTCAGTCGCCGCGGGCCGGCACGCACTGCGCAAGAGCCCCAAGGCGCTGCGTTCGGCGGCGGCCCACCATGGGGAAGTGCGCCCACCCCGGCACCCCGTTCTGATCATGAACCTGAAGTCAGGGGGCGGGAAGGTGGAGCGCTTCCACCTTGCCGACGAATGCCGGGACCGCGGGATCGAGACCATCATCCTGCGGCCCGGTGATGACCTCTGGCAGCTGGCTGGGAACGCCATCGCGCGCGGGGCGGGGGTGATCGGCATGGCGGGCGGGGACGGATCGCAGGCGCTGGCCGCGGCCGTCGCCGCCGAACGTGGCATCCCGTACGTCTGCGTGCCGGCCGGTACGCGCAACCATTTCGCGCTGGACCTGGGCCTGGACCGATCGGATGTGGTCGGGGCGCTGGACGCGTTCACCGACGGGGTGGAGCACCGGGTAGACCTCGCCGCGGTCAACGGCCGCACGTTCGTCAACAACGCGTCGCTCGGGGTCTACGCCAAGGTGGTCCAGGCGCCGGAGTACCGGGACGCCAAGCTGCGGACCGCGATGAACATGCTCCCTGACCTGCTCGGCCCCAACGGTGGCCCGATGGACATGAGCTTCGCCGGGCCCGACGGACAGCAGCACCCGGCAGCGCAGATGATCCTGGTCTCCAACAACCCCTACCAGCTCGCCCACACCGGTGGCCGGGGGACCCGTGAGCGGATGGATCGTGGCCTGCTCGGGATCGTCGCGATCAGAGTCGCGGACGCCTCCGATGCCGGGCGGCTGGTGGCCCTGGAACTCGCGGGCCAGCTGAACCATTTTCCCGGCTGGCTGGAATGGACCGCGCCGCGGTTCGAGGTCGGGGCTGCCGGGCCACTCGAGGTCGGCGTGGACGGCGAGGCCCTGATCATGGATCCGCCGGTGGTGTTCGAGTCACGCCCGGGTGCGTTGCGCGTCCTGCTTCCACGCCACGCGCTCCGGCGTTCGCCGGCCGCCCGGGCGGTCCGGCTGATGTCCCGCTCGACCGCTGTCGACCTGGGCCGGGTGGCGGTGGGCTTGTCCGCGGTGCACAGCTGACCCGCCTGCGCCGGATCTCCTGGTCGTGCGTGGCGGGCCCGGCGGGGTGGGCGATCACAGGACGCGGATGCGGGCCCGGATCGCTCGGTGGTCCGACCCGGCAGGTGGCAGCACTTCCCCGTCCAGGGCACGGACCTCCCGGCTTGTCAGCATGTGATCGAGCTGGACGAGGGGCCGGCGGGCGGGGAAGGTCCGTCCGTTGACCGCGGGGGAGTAGCCGACTGCGAGACCGGAGACCGGCCCGGGCATGTTGAGGTCCCCGGCGATCACGGTCGGGACCTCCTCAGCCGCCAGCCGTCGCGTCAGCCGGACCAGCTGCACCGGGCTGAAGAACCGGTGCGTCAGGTGGGTGTTGACGATCCGCAGGCTCGCTCCGCGTAGCGTCGCGACCGTGATCAGCTGTGCCGCCCGGCTGGCCGAGTCGCCAGGGAACCGGCCCAGGTCCGTCAGCTCGTAGCCGATCACCGGGAGCGTGGTGAGGACGGCGAGGCCCCACCGGCCCGGGGTGGTGTCGCCGGCGATCCCGATCTGCTGCAGATCGGTGTCCTGCAGCAGATCGGCGCGGATCATCTGGGCGCCGAGTTCCTGTGCCACCTCCGCGACCGGGTCGGGCTGCCCGTCGTTGTACCAGGCCTCCTGCAGCACGATCACGTCGGCTTTCAGCTGCCGGCACACCGCCCTGACGTCGAACGGACTGCCGTCGGCCCCGCGTCCCCCGTGCACGTTCATGCTGGCCAGGACCAGGTCGGGGGCGGCACTCAGGCCGGTACCGCGCTGGTCAGCCGTGCGCCGGTCAGCCGTGCGCCAGTCAGCCCAGCGCTTGCTGGCCCAGCGCCGGGGCCATCCGCCTCTGGTCACCCACAGCATCCCCACCATCACTGTCCATCCTCCTGGTCCGCATGCGGCTATCTCGCTCCTGTCCTGCGCCGGCGAGCCACGTCGTGGGGCTGCCAGGCAGGGGAACAGGGTCTGGCTGTCCGGCAACTGGAACGTCCCCTGCCGGCGGGCAGACAGTACCGGCCGGCATGGGCGGTGATGAACATGAGGCCCACCAGTGCCGAAAGGACTGCTTATGTGTAAGCCCGGATCAGCCTGCTGCGGTTGCGGTGTCGGTTCCAGCGGGATCGGCATGGCCGTCGCCGCCGTCGCCGCCGTCAGTGCCGCGAGCATGGCCGCCACATTCATCAGTGACATCCTTACCGCAATGCTTGTCGGCGTGCTCAGCATCGCCGCCGGCGGCAGCATCATGCTCGCAGTCATCCTCCGCCGGACACGGGGAGTGGCGACCTGGCGGCCGGGACGGGCCCGGCCGGTGGGTGCAGGGGCACCGCCGGTCCGGGCATGGACCCGCCCGGTCCGGGTTCTGGTCAGCCAGCCCGCCAGAGCGGCCGTGACGGCGCGGCGGCGCCAGGCCATCGAGGCACCGGCACCTGTGCCGGTGCGGTCAGCGCCTGTGCCAGTGCGGTCGGTACCCGCGCTGCGGATCGCGGCCCCTCCCGGATCTCCCGGGCTGGCCCCTCCCGGGTCTCCCGGGCTGGCCCGGCCCGGGGAGCCATCGCCTGTGCGCGAGACCGAGCCGGAGGGCACAGCGCCGGCGGTTCTTCTCGGCCAGCGCTGACGCCGGCCCTGCCCGGCCGGCAGCGGCTCGCCGCGCAGCGCACTGGGTCCCGGGCGGGGAACGCCCGGGACCCAGATGCTGCAGGTGACTGCTAAACCTGCCGGAGCCGGAGAGACCCGGCCGGTCTAGATGTCGAAGTACAGCTCGAACTCGTGCGGGTGCGGGCGCAGCCGGACCGGGTCAAGCTCGTTGGTCCGCTTGTAGTCGATCCAGGTCTCGATCAGGTCGGGGGTGAACACCCCGCCGTCGAGCAGGTAGTCGTGGTCGGCTTCCAGCGTGTCCAGCACCTTGTCGAGCGAGCCGGGCACCTGCGGGATCGACAGTGCCTCGTCCGGCGGCAGTTCGTACAGGTCCTTGTCCACCGGCTCCGGCGGCTCGACCTTGTTCCGGATACCGTCGACGCCGGCCATCATCATCGCCGCGAACGCGAGGTACGGGTTGGCCGACGGGTCGGGCACCCGGAACTCCAGCCGCTTGGCCTTCGGGTTGGAGCCGGTGATCGGGATCCGGACACAGGCGGACCGGTTGCGCTGCGAGTACACCAGGTTGACCGGCGCCTCGAAGCCGGGCACCAGGCGGTGGTAGGAGTTCACCGTCGGGTTGGTGAAGGCAAGCAGCGAGGGGGCGTGCTTGAGCAGGCCGCCGACGTAGTACCGGCCGATGTCGGACAGCCCGGCGTAGCCGACCTCGTCGTAGAAGAGCGGCGACCCGTCCTTCCACAGGCTCTGGTGGCAGTGCATGCCGGAGCCGTTGTCGCCGAACAGCGGCTTGGGCATGAAGGTCACGGTCTTGCCGGCCGCCCGGGCCACGCTCTTGACGATGTACTTGTAGTTCATCAGGTTGTCGGCCATGTGCAGCAGCGTGGAGAAGCGGATGTCGATTTCCGCCTGCCCGGCCGTGCCGACCTCGTGGTGCTGCATCTCCACCGGGATGCCGCAATTGATGAGCACGCGGACCATCTCCGAGCGCAGGTCGGTGTAGTGGTCCATCGGCGGCACGGGGAAATAGCCGCCCTTGTACCTGGGCTTGTAAGCGAGGTTGCCGCCCTCTTCGTCGCGGCCGGTGTTCCAGGCGCCCTCGATCGAGTCCAGGTGGTAGTAGCCCTCGTTCGACCCGGTGTGGAAGCGCGCGGAGTCGAAAATGTAGAACTCGGCCTCCGGGCCGAAGAAGACCTGGTCCGCGATCCCGGTGCCGCGCAGGTAGTCCTCCGCCTTGCGGGCGATGTTGCGCGGGTCACGCGTGTATGGCTCGCCGGTCAGCGGGTCGTTGACGAAGAACGTGATGTTCAGCGTCGGGTGCTGCCGGAACGGGTCGAGCATGGCCGTGGTCGGGTCGGGCATGAGAAGCATGTCGGACTCGTGGATCTGCTGGAACCCGCGGATCGAGGAGCCGTCGAACATGAGCCCGTCAGTGAAGACGCTCTCACTGAAGTTCTCAACCGGCACGGTGAAGTGCTGCACCGTCCCTGGGAGGTCGCAGAACCTCACATCGACGAACTCCACCTCGTTATCGCCGATGAACTTCAGTACCTCGTCGGCGTTCGTGAACATCAACCCTCCCTGGGCGGTACGGCCCTGTCCCTTTCGCACGGGGGTGTGCCTGCCGCAGGACCGCATCGGACGTTAAGCGCTCGCGGTTTCGCACCCGTGTCCCAAGTGTTTCACGCGTGTTACGGAGTATCTCGCCCGTCCCCACCTGCGGCTTGCCAGGATCGGCGGCTGGCACTGCTAGCCATATAACCATGTCTCTACCTGTGCAGTGATCACGCCAGCGGCGTGTCGGTCATCACATCAGCACGCCGGGTCACCTGTATCCAGGCCCAGGCGTAGTTGGCTGACCGGGGCCAACTGCCTGGCCGCAGCCAGGGTGACTGGAAACCCGGGCAGGTCGGCCAGGTGGGTGCTGGCCCTGGTCACATCTGTGTGCGCGGCCGGGATACCGTAATGACGTGACAGAACGGCGCTGGACGGGATCCTGGCTGACCGGCACGCCGGCCACCGGCGAGGCAGGCAACCATCCGGGCGAGCGGTTTGGCCTGCCCGCCGAAGGTGCGGGCTCGGTGGCCAGCATGGGGCGGCGGCTGCTGGCCCTCCTGGTCGACTGGCTGCTGTGCATGGTGATCGCGGTGGCGAGCCTGCACTCCCAGCGCTGGACGCTGCCGATCTTTGCGGCCGAGACCTATCTGCTGACGGCCCTTACCGGATTCACGGTGGGCAAGCGACTGCTGGGCATCCAGGTCGTGCGCGTGGACGGCCGTCCGGTGGGGTTCGTGTGGGCGCTGGTGCGCACCATCCTCCTGCTCGCCGTCGTCCCGCCGCTGATCACCGATGGCGACGTGCGCGGCTTGCACGACCGCGCGGCCAACACCATCGTTGTCAGGACCAAGTGACTACGCTGACGGGGCATTCCGCCCGTATCTCTCCAGTCCGGTTCGCGAGGCGGCGCTGCGGGCCGCGCGGGAACGGTTGCTCTGGGTGAGGTCGTCACCGTGATCGGGCCCAACGGTGCCGGGAAGAC
>DPMS01000415.1 GCA_003541285.1 Actinomycetota bacterium | reverse complement strand
GACCGGCGGCATCGTCGCCGCCGCGACCGCGGGACTGCCCGAGCAGATCGGCGGCGAGCGCAACTGGGACTATCGCTACTGCTGGCTGCGGGACGCCACGATCACCCTGGAGGCGCTGCTGCGCACCGGCTACACCGAGGAGGCGTTCGCCTGGCGGGCCTGGCTGGAGCGGGCGGTGGCCGGCCACCCCCGTGACGTCCAGATCATGTACGGCGTGGCGGGCGAACGCAGGCTCGCCGAATGGGAAGCCGGCTGGCTGCCCGGGTACGAGGGATCGGCACCGGTCAGGATCGGTAACGCGGCGGTGGATCAACGCCAGCTCGATGTCTTTGGAGAGGTGATCGACGCGCTGACGCTGGGGCGGCGGGCCGGGATCAGCGTCGACCGGCACGTGTGGTCGCTCCAGCGCATGCTGCTCGACTTCCTGGCCGAGAACTGGGATCAGCCGGATGAGGGGATCTGGGAAGTACGTGGCCCGCGACGGCATTTCGTGCACTCCAAAGTCATGGCATGGGTGGCGTTCGACCGAGCCTGCTGGGCCGCGGGCCCGGGCATGCCCGGGCCCGCCGACCGGTGGCGGGAGACCCGTGACCACATCCACGAGGAGGTCTGCGAGAAGGGGTACGACCCTGGCCGCGGGGTGTTCACCCAGTACTACGGCTCGGAAGAACTGGACGCGGCGGTGCTGCTCATCCCCGAGGTCGGGTTCCTGCCCGCTGATGACCCCCGGGTGATCTCGACGGTCGAGGTCATCCAGCGTGAGCTCATGGCCGACGGCCTGCTGCGGCGCTATGGCCTGCCCCAGTCCGCCGGCGGCGGGCAGTCTGAGGTCGACGGCCTGGCGGGCAGTGAAGGCGCCTTCCTGGCGTGCAGCTTCTGGCTGGTCAACGCGCTGCAGATGATCGGCCGTGAGGATGAGGCGGCCGTGCTGTTCGAGCGTCTGCTTGCCCTGCGCAACGATGTGGGCCTGCTCAGCGAGGAGTACGACCCCCGGTACCGGCGGCAGGTGGGCAACACCCCGCAGGCGTTCAGCCATGTGCCGCTCATCCAGGCCGCGCTCAACCTGGGTGCGCACACGACCGCGCACTGCCGGCGCCCATCCGGCCGTAAGCATCCCTCCGCCGGACGCGGTCACCGGTGACCGCGTCCCCCCGCCCCACCGAGAGCGGCCTGCTCAGCCCGCCCCCGGCCGGGGTCATGGCGCAGTATCCCCGGCCGGGGGCGATCAGGCCGCACATCCTGGTGGTCAACGGCCGCAAGGTCCGCAATCCGGTGTTCATCCTCGGCGCCCCCTGCTCGGGTGCCGAGATCCTGGCCCGCGCGCTGAAAAGATCGGGTGGATTCCACCTCACACTCGGGCAGCGCTGGGTGCTGCCGGTGGTGCACGCCTTCGTGCGCAATCCATCTCTCGCACGCGGGCGTGCCGACGCCGCCGCGACGGTCCTGCGGGATGCTTTCGCGCAGGGGTGGCAGGTCAGCCCGGACTGCTGCCTGGGCTGCTCGCAGGCCTGCCGGGAGGCAGGTGGGGCGGAGGGGGCCGGGGGCGCGGGGCCCTGCGTGACCGAGCGCGGCATCAGCCGTTACGGTGACGCGAGTCCTGACCTGCTGTATTGCGCCGATTCTCTGGTGGACGCCTTTCCCGACGCGCGGCTGGTGCAGATCATCCGTGATGGCCGGGACGCGGTGGCGGGGATGCTCACCGACCCCGGCACGCTGGCATGGTTCCGGCCCGGTGCGGTCAATATGGACGCCGAGTTCACCCATCCCGTGCTCGGGGTGGAAACCCAGGCCGACCGGGCGGAGTGGCCGGGGCTGTCACTGGCCGGCAAGTGCGCGATGCGCTGGCGGGGCACGGTGCGGCTGATGGCCCGGCTGCGCAATACGCTCTCCCCGGAGCAGCTCATCACGCTGCGCTATGAGGAGATGATCCGGCAGCCGGTGACCGCGGCCGGTGCGGTGTCCGGCTTCATCGGATCCGACGTCTCCCATCTCGAACTGCAGCCGGGAGGCAGTCAGGAATGGGAGGCAGGGGCGTGGCGCCGGCTGCTGACCCAGGTGCAGGCCGCCGAGGTGGAGCGGGTCGCCGGTGACGAGTTGCGCCGGGTGGGTTACGGCGCCTGACCGGCGGCCGGCTCGCCGGCGCAGTCAGGGAGGACAACATGGATCTTGGGTTGGCTGGCCGGGTATTCGTGGTGACCGGCGGCAGCCGGGGGCTGGGGTTCGCGGCGGCGCAGGTGCTCGTGGCCGAGGGCGCGCGGGTCGTCCTGGGCGCCCGCGACGCCGCCGGGGTGGCCCGCGCCGCTGACGCGCTTGGCCCCGGGCAGGCGGCGGGCCTGGCGGTGGACAACGCCGATCCTGACATGCCCGCCCGGCTGATCACCACGGCGAGGGAGCGGTTCGGCAGGCTGGACGGCGCGCTGATCAGCGTCGGCGGCCCGCCCGGCGGGAGCGTGGCACAGGCCAGCGACGAGCAGTGGCGGGCCGCGTTCGAAAGCGTGTTCCTCGGCGCGGTCCGGCTGGCCCGCGCGCTCGGCGGGGAACTGGGCGAAGGCGGATCGATGGCGTTCGTCCTGTCCTCATCGGTGCGCTCCCCCATCACCTCGCTGGCGATCTCCAACGGCCTGCGCCCGGGCCTGGCGGGGGTGGCCAAGACCCTCGCGGACGAACTCGGGCCACGCGGCATCCGGGTGAATGGGCTGCTGCCGGGCAAGATGGCGACCGGGAGGGTGGCCGAACTCGACGCCCGCAGCGGCGACCCGGACCAGGTCAGGGCGGCCAACTCGCTGGCCATCCCGCTGCGGCGATATGGCGAACCGGACGAGTTCGGCCGGGTGGCCGCCTTCGTCCTGTCCCCCGCGGCGTCGTACGTGACCGGGGCCATGATCACGGTGGACGGCGGCATGATCCGCGCGATCTGAGCCGCCGCCACCGCTCAGGCCCGGGTGACGGGCTCCTGCCGGGCGAACTGGGTGTGGTAGAGCTCGGCGTACAGGCCGCCGGCGGCCAGCAGNNGGACAGCCGGTGCGCGATCACCAGCGAGGTCCGGCCGGCCAGCGCGGTCTTCAGCGCACGCTGGACCGCGACCTCGGACTCGGAGTCCAGGTGGGCGGTGGCCTCGTCGAGCACCACCACCGTCGGTGCCTTGAGCAGCAGCCGGGCGATGGCCAGCCGCTGCTTCTCCCCGCCGGACAGCCGGTAGCCGCGGTCACCGACGACGGTGTCCAGGCCATCTGGCAGGCCGGCCACCAGGTCCCAGATCTGTGCCGCCTGGCATGCCTCGATGAGCTGGTTCTCGGTGGCCGAGGGCCGCGCGTAGGAGAGGTTGGCGCGGATCGTGTCGTGGAACATGTGCGCGTCCTGGGTGACCACCCCGACCGCGCGGTGGAGCGAGTCGAGGGTGAGGTCGCGCAGGTCGTGCCCGCCGATGCGGACCGAGCCCTCGCGGGGGTCATACAGCCTGGCGACCAGGTGGGTGATGGTGGTCTTGCCCGCGCCCGAGGGCCCGACCAGGGCCGTGAGCTTGCCGGAGGGGGCGGTGAAGCTCACCCCGCGCAGCACGTCCTGGCCGCCGCCGGGCCGCTCGGGCAGCGGCAGCGCGATCGACTCCAGGGATGCCAGCGACACCTCGCTGGCCGAGGGGTAGCGGAACCGGACCTGGTCGAATTCCACCGGCGGTGCCAGCGGCTGCCCGTCGCCGTTGCCGGTGGCCCCCGCGGGCAGCGAGACGGCCCCCGGGCGCTCGGCGATGAGCGGCTTGAGGTCGAGCACCTCAAACACCCGGTCGAAGCTGACCAGCGCGGTCATGACGTCGACCTGCACGTTGGACAGGGCGGTGATCGGCCCGTACAGGCGGGCCAGCAGAGCCGTCAGCGCGACCATGCCGCCCAGCTCGATAGTGCCCTTGATCACCAGGGCGCCGCCGAGCCCGTAGACGACCGCGGTCGCTATGGACGCGAGCAGCGTGAGCGCGATGAACAGCGTGCCGCCGTACATGGCGGTCACCACCCCGATATCCCGCACCCGCGCTGCCCGGCCCGCGAACGTGCGCGCCTCATCCTGCGGGCGGCCGAACAGCTTCACCAGCATGGCACCGGCCACGTTGAAGCGTTCGGTCATGGTGGTGCCCATCTCGGCGTCAAGCTGCATGGATTCCCTGGTGAGCCGCTGCAGGCGGCGGCCGACCAGCCGCGCCGGGATGATGAACATCGGGATCAGGATCAAGGCGATCACGGTCACCAGCCAGGACAGGTACAGCATCGTCCCCAGCACCAGGATCAGGCTCAGGACATTGGACACGACGCCGGACAGGGTGGAGGTCAGGGCCTGCTGGGCGCCGATGACATCGCTGTTGAGCCGGCTGACCAGCGAGCCGGTCTGGGCGCGGGTGAAGAATGCGATCGGCTGCCGCTGCACATGCTCGAACACCTCGGTGCGCAGGTCATAGATGAGGCCCTCGCCGATCCGCGCGGACAGCCAGCGCTGGCAGACCGAGAGGAAGGCGCTGAAGAGGGAGAGGGCGGCGACCACACCGGCCACCCACAGCACCAGGGCGGTGTTGTGCTTCATGATGCCGTTGTCGATGATCGCCTTGAGCAGCAGCGGCACGGCCACGGTGATCACCGCGGATACCGACGTCGCGATCAGGAACAGCGCCAGGATCCACCGGTAGGGGCGGGCGTAGGACAGGACCCGGCGGACGATGCCGGGCTTGAGCCGCTGATGAGTGATGGATCTGTCGCGGCTGAACGAGCGCATGGTGTGCCAGTTGGCGGCGTACATGACCGCCCCAACACCGGCGCCTGCACGCCTCTTCCCGGATCAGCCCAGGGTGAACCCGGGCGGCCAGGGGCGCGGCTCAGCCGCTGGCGCGGATGCGCGACCATGGAGGCGCGATAGCTGCCAAGGAGAAGAACAGACGTGACCGCTGAAGCCGAGGCCACCACCGGGGACTGGACGCAGCCCGGCGTCTTCGCCGTTGCCCCGGGCGTTCACCGGGTGCCGCTCCCCCTGCCCAGTGACGGCCTGCGGGCAGTCAACGTCTACGTCATCGAGGATGCCGCCGGCCTGGTCCTGGTCGACAGCGGCTGGGCGCTCACCGAGTCCCGCCAGGCCCTGTCGGCGGCGCTGGCCACCCTTGGGTGCGGCCTCGCTGACGTGCGGCACTTCCTCGTCACCCACCTGCACCGGGACCACTACACGCAGGCAGTGCAGTTGCGGCAGCTGTTCGGCAGCAAGGTGAGCCTGGGGGCCGGTGAAGGCCCGGCCATCAAGGTGCTCCTGGCCGGGGGCATCCACCCGTTCGCCCCGCAGGTGAACCAGCTGCTGGCCAGCGGCGCCCAGGTGGTGCTGCAGCGGCTGCAGGCGCTGGCCATGGCGCCGCCGGGCGACCCGGCCGGCTGGGAGGCGCCCGACGAATGGCTGCTCCCCCACCAGGAGATCGAGCTGGGCACCAGAACGCTGCGGGTGGTGCCGACCCCGGGCCACACCCAGGGTCACGTCGTGTTCGTCGATGCGGCGGATGCCCTGCTGTTCGCCGGGGATCATGTGCTGCCGCACATCACACCATCGATCGGCTTCGAGCCGGTGTCCGCCAGCCTCCCGCTCGGTGACTACCTGGACTCGCTGCGCCTGGTCAGGGCGATGCCCGACCTGCGCCTGCTGCCGGCCCACGGCCCGGTGACGGCCAGTGCCCACACCCGCATCGACGCTCTCCTGGCTCACCACGCCGACCGGCTCGACCGGTGCGCTACCGCCGTGGCGGCGGGTGCGGCAACCGCCTACCAGGTGGCCTGCGGCCTGCGCTGGACCCGGCGGGAACGCCGGCTGGAGGGACTGGACCCGGTCAACCAGATGCTCGCGGTCACCGAGACCCGCGCCCACCTGGAGTTGCTGGCCGCGCAGGGGCAGCTCACCATCTCCTGGGACGATGGCGTCGCCCACTATCGGCCGGCCGGCCCGGCCGCGCCGCAGCCGTGAGGGGAACGCTGCTGCCCGTGCGGCAGGCCCGTGGCCCGGATCCGGGCCCGCCGCACTTCCCCCGTGTCAGAACGCCCGGATCGCGATCTCGGCGGGGGCCGCGAGCAGTTCGTCAATCTCGGCGTGCCGCCCAGCCCGTTCACCGGGAGGACCGGGCCCGCTGAAGGGCAGTCTGGATGCGGCGTTCCGCCGCTGCCTGCTGGGCGAGGGTGTTCCCCGGCGCCTGGGCCAGGAGTTCCTTGGTGGCGCGGGCGGTGGCCGGGCCGATGGTGAGTATGGCCGCGGCCAGGTCGCTGACCGCGCCGTTCATCTCGTCCGCGGGCACGACCAGTTCCGCCAGCCGGAGTTCGCGTGCTTCGGCCGCGGCCAGGATGCGCCCGGTGAGGCAGATCTCCAGCGCCCGCGGCAGCCCGACAATGTCGACAAGTGGCTTTGTCCCCATAAGGTCGGGGACCAGGCCCAGGGTGGGTTCCCTCATGCACAGCTGTGCGGTGTCCGCGAGCACCCGCAGATCGCAGCCCAGCGCCAGCTGGAATCCTGCCCCGATGGCGTGCCCGTGTACCGCCGCGATGCTCACGATTTCCGGCTGCCGGAGCCATCCGAAGCCCTCCTGGCAGGAGGCGATCCAGTCCTCGAAGCCCGGGTCGGCCGGGCTGGGCAGCGGTTCGGAGCCTGGCACCGCCTCCCCGCCCAGCAGCCGCAGGTCGATGCCGGCCGAGAATGAGCTGCCTTCACCGCGGATCACTACCACCCGGACCTGCTCCGGCAGCGACCGGCCGATCGCTGCCAGCCCGCGCCACATGCCCGGCGTCTGGGCGTTGCGCCGTTCCGGGCGCGACAAGGTCACCGTCGCCGCCCCGGGCAGAGGCTGATCGAGGTCGAACCGCAGCCCCGTGCGGGCGAGCTCGCCAGGGCTGAGCGTCACCGTCTCCTCAACGGCCAGCCCGTGCCTTGCCGCGGGTCGCCCCGCCGCGGCCGCGCAGCGACACCCCGTTCTCGGTCAGGATCCGGTGGACGAAGCCGTAAGACCGGCCGGTGGCGGCGGCCAGAGAGCGGATGCTCTCCCCGGAGTCGTACCTCTTTTTCAGATCCGATGCCAGCTTGGCACGGTCAGCACCGGTGACCCGGGTGCCTTTCTTGAGGGTTTCGGCCACGCGTACCTCCCGTGAGCTGAAGTGATCGCTGCGTTACCGCTCTTCCGCCATGATCACTCATTACCATCCGATCGGCTACCCAGATCGGGGTAAACGATCATCGCATTTTCAGCCGGGCGGCGCCGGGCAACAGTGGCGGAAGCGGAATAGGCGTCCGGGGTCTGCTCACGCCAGCGCCACCAGATCGGACAGGCCCTCGCTCCAGCTGTCCTCCACCCCGTCCGGCAGCAGGATCACCCGCTGCGGCTGCAGGGCCTCCACCGCGCCTTCATCGTGGGTGACCAGCACGATCGCACCTTTGTAACGGCGCAGGGCGGTCAGGATCTCGGCCCTGCTGGCCGGGTCCAGGTTGTTGGTCGGCTCATCGAGCAGCAGCACATTCGCCCCCGAGACCACCAGCAGGGCGAGTGCCAGCCGCGTCTTCTCACCGCCTGACAGGACCGCGGCTGGCTTGTCCACCGCGTCCCCGGAGAACAGGAACGACCCGAGGATGCGGCGGACTTCTGCCTCGGGCAGGTCGGGGGCGGCCGACCGCATGTTGTCGAGCACGCTGCGGCTGGTGTCGAGGGTCTCGTGCTCCTGCGCGTAGTAGCCGAGCCGCAGCCCGTGGCCGGGCATGACCTGGCCGGTGTCGGGCTGTTCCAGCCCGGCCAGCAGCCGCAGCAGGGTGGTCTTGCCCGCGCCGTTGAGCCCGAGCACCACGATCCGCGCGCCGCGGTCAACGGCGGCGTCCACCCCGGCGAACACTTCCAGCGAGCCGTAGGACTTGGACAGGTCGGCCCCGGTCAGCGGGGTCTTGCCGCAGGGGGCAGGAACCGGGAAGCGCAGCCGCGCCACCCGGTCGGTCCCGCGCTGGTCGGCCACGCCGGCCAGCAGGCGCTGTGCCCGGCGCTCCATGCCCTGCGCGGCCCTCGCCTTGGTGGCCTTCGCGCGCATCTTGTCGGCCTGCGCCTGCAGGGCAGCCGCCTGGCGCTGCGCGTTGCCCGCCTCGCGTTTGCGCCTGCGGGCGTCGGTTTCGCGCTGCTCCAGGTACGCCCGCCAGCCGACGTTGTAGATGTCGAGNNACCCGGCGCCGCTGCCCGCCCGACAGCGTGCTGAGCGGCTGGGCCAGCACCCGGTCCGGCAGCCCCAGGCTGGAGGCGATGGACGCCGCCTCCGCCTCGGCGGCGTATCCGCCCAGCACCACCAGCCGTTCCTCCAGCGCTGCGTAGCGGCGCACGGCTGCGTCCCGGCGGCCGGGATGGGGATCGGCCATCGCCTCCCCGGCGGCCCGCATTCCCGTGCGCACCTCGTCCAGGCCGCGCGCGGACAGCACCCGGTCCATCACCAGGCCGGTCAGGTCGCCGGCACGGGAATCCTGCGGGAGGTACCCGATGCTGCCGCGCCGCTGCACAGTGCCCGCGGCCGGCAGCGCCTCACCTGCGAGCACCCGTGCCAGCGTGGTTTTCCCCGCGCCGTTGCGCCCCACCAGGCCGGCCTTGTCCCCCGGGCTGATCTGGAAGGTCGCGCCTTCCAGCAGCAGGTGCGCGCCAGCCCGCAGTTCCAGGCCGGTGGCCGCGATCACGGCAAACCACTCCTCACACAGGTGACGTCAGATACCGTCAGCAGCCCCGCGGTCCGGGGCATTCCTTCACGGCAGGAGCGGCAGCATGCCAGCCAGGATACCCGGTGCTGCCGGTGGCCGATTCCGGCTCAGAACAGGTGTAGCTACGGAATGTTAAGGATAGGTAACTGTCCGTGCGCTTACTGCCACGGCTGTCCGTGCGGGTTCGCCGGGAGCTGCCGTTGCGAGGTGCAAAACAATCAGTTCACAAGGTATAGGGGGGCCTGATGAGATCCCGGCAAGAGATCATGAGCAGGGCAGCGGAGGACAAGGCGTTCCGTGAGCAGCTCAAGTCAGAACCGCGGCAGACCCTGGAGCGGGAGCTGGGGGGGAACCTGCCCGACGACATCAAGATCACCGTGCTGGAAGAGACGCCCAAGCAGGTCTACCTCGTGCTTCCCGCGGTGGGCTCCAAGGAACTGACCACCGAGGAACTGGCCGGCGTGGCCGGCGGCGGCTGCTGGATCGGCGCGAGTGGCGGCTGCTACTTCGTCACCACCTCGTAGTGACAGCGGCGGCCGCCAGGGCCGGTGACCGGCCCGCCTGGCGCAACGTTTAGCGGGGTTCATGAGAAC
>DPMS01000544.1 GCA_003541285.1 Actinomycetota bacterium | reverse complement strand
CCTGCTACCACCCAGATAGCCCCTCAGCGTGGCCCAGGAGCACCAGGTGCTGGCGCAGGGCAGCGGTACGTCAGCCCGGCGCCCGCTACGACCCCGAGAGGTCACCGCCGCCGGTCACCATCGCCTGGTCCCGGTGACACCCGGAATGTTCGGCCACACCTCGGGGCTGGTCCAGGCGGCCACCAGCAGTGCTGCTGCGGGGATGCTGTTCACTGTGGCGCTCACCGGCTGCTCCGGGCGAGGACACGGGCATCTGGTCCCAGGTGCGCCCGTCGAGTTGGCGACCGCCGGACTTCGGGGTTGGCCCGCCGACCTGTTTGAAGAAGAAGGCGACATTCTGTTCGAGGCAGCGGTCGCGGATGTCGCGGACCCAGGCGATATCGACGGGCCGGTGGGCGGCACCGGATTCCCCGCCCGCGATGACCCAGTCGATGCCGCTGAGATCGAGTGACGGCAGCGGGCCAAGGAGCGGCTCTAGTGAAAGGAAGCGGGTGGAGGCCGGAACCCGGCGCAAGAAATCAGCGCGCCAGGCGTAGTCGTCGTTCTCGACTGACGTACCAACCCACACGTTCGGCAGTGGCCATAGCGGCGTCCATGCCGTCTCGCGCCCGGCCCGTGTCGTTGCCCACCCGTCTGGCGCGCACGACGGCCAATCGCGTCAGCCGCTACCGCGTCGATGTAGCAGGACCGCGCGACCTGGACGTCATCAGCGTGGCCGGCCAGGTAGCCGATGCCCTTGTCCTTGGTGGCGAACTCGGTAGCCCGGATGCCCCGCTTGTAGCTGGACGTGCCGAGCACCATGTCATTGGCCGTCTGGTCCATGACCCGCAGGCAGCAGCGGATGCCAATGTTCGCGCTGATGCCGGTCGGCAGGCTGGCCGCGTCCGGCCGCTGCGTAGCCAGAAGCAGGATGATGCCGAGCGCCGGGCCGCGCTTGACGATGGCCGTGGCCAGCCGGCCGAACTCCTTGCCGTGCTCCGGGTGGCTGTACGCCTCCTGGCACTCGTCAAGGATCAGGACCTCCGGGTGCAGGCCCAGGCTCTTGCGGGCGGCCAGTTGCGGCGTGACCTTGTTCTCCGGGCACAGGTCCTTCGGCAGATCCCGGATCACCTTCGCCCGCCGGTCCAGCTTCCGGTAGACCTCCCGCACCGAGGCCAGGCACGCCTCGATCGTGGCGTCATCGGCCCCGAACCCGTATTCGTGGGCGACGTGCTCCAGCGCGGCCAGGTCCCCGGTGCCCTTCAGTTCCCCACACACGCAGCCGGGCCAGCGGGTCGAGCGCCGTGCCGAGCGCCAGGACCCGCAGCGCGAACGTCTCGCCCATGCGGGGCATGGCGCCGATCAGCACCGACGCGAACATGAGCAGGATGGTCACCGCGTGTGAGCGCAGGAGCTCCGTCTCGGCATCCCACGCCCACCGGGCGAGGATAGCCACCACCCTGGCCAGGCCACGCGGCGACCACGCCAGCGTGCGGGCCAGATACTTCGGGGACCGCGCCCCGTGGAACGCGGCCAGGTGCGCGGTGTGCAGCAGCGCGTACTTCGCGGCGGCCCGGCGGGTCACGTCATCGCGGATCCACGCGGGCACCACCGGATGCCGCTTGGCGTGCACCAGCCGCTCAACAACGGTGCCCTCTATCACCGCTGGCAGCCGGTCGTGATCTGCCATCCTGTTGTCCTCCTTCGGGAGAGACCCGGGCCGGGTGCGCGCTGTCAGAGGTGAGCCCCGGCCCGGGGGCTTCTATGTCAGTTGCCTGTGAGTGGGCCTGGCTGGCCGGTGTGCCCGTCCGCTTCGGCGAGCATCGCGGTGCGGACCTCGGTGGCCTTGTCCCGGCCGATGTGATGAGCCCGCGCCAGCGCCCGGGCGGACGGCGCCGGGTGGCCTTGCGCGATGGCCTTGCGGGCGGCCTCGGTGGCCCTGGTAGTGGCCTTGCGGGCTGGCCCCCGGGTGGCCCCGGCGGTGGCCTTGTGATGGCGCTCGACCACCCGCTTGAGCACGTCCAGGCCGACCGCCAGCGCGGCGGCGGCGGCCAGCGGCGGCACCGCGGCAGTGCCTCGCGACGTGAGCGAATGCGACGTGACATGCCCGACGTTGCCAGCGACGGAGACCACCAGCCCGGCCAGGGTCACCGTCCATGCGGCGGCCCTCGACCGGGGCGGCCACCGGTCGGCCAGGGCGACGAATAGGGCCAGCTCACCCACCGCGATGAACACATCGACCTGCAGGGGCCAGACCACCGCCCACGGGCCGGACAGGCCGTGCTCGGTGGCCCACGACAGCCGGTCCCGGTACGACTCGGCAAACGACGTCACCGACGCGGCGGTCACGAGGGTGGCGATCGCCACGAGGGCCGCACGCCGGGGGTGTGGAGGATGCCGGTCATCGCTGGCCTCCGTTCACGAGCAGGGTCACGTACACCCGGACGCCGGGGTCACGGCGGTTCGGGTACGGGGCGGAGGTCTCGATGACGCGACGCCTGCCTCGTGGTAACCGGCGAATCTCGGTCATGACCTCGATGTCCCCCGGCTCGCCGGACAGCCGGACCTTGACGACGCCGGGTGCCTGCCCGGCCTGCCCAGCGGCCATCACCACTCCTCCCCGTAGCCGGACGCGGCGAGGTCGGCCGCAGCCACGTCCGCCTCGTACTGCGCCTGCCGTGCTTCCGGCGTCGAGCGCTCCAGCGCCTCGATGCGCTCCTCCAGCTGGCGGATGCGGTCCTCAGCGGCGCGCAGGTCCTCGCGGAGGCCATTCGCCAAGCTCAGGGCTTCCCTCGCGCGTCCTGATGGGCGCCGTCGAGCCCGTACACGTCGTATGACTCGTGTCGGTGGCCGCTCACGTGGCACCTCCTGTCCCGCCGGCCCGCTGCCAGGCCGGTGCCCGCGTGACCGGAGCCGTCACCAGCACCCGCGCCAGGCCGGCGCAGGCCACCGCGAACATGCCGAGCACGGTGGCGGCCACCACGGCGGCGTAGGGCGCC
>DPMS01000119.1 GCA_003541285.1 Actinomycetota bacterium | reverse complement strand
GGTTCCGCCGAGGACGCTGCCCGGGCGGCCGCCCGGCTGCCAGGCTGGCGCATCGCAGGCGGCCAGCTGGTGCGGGCGCCGGCCCGGTTCGCTGTAGGTGACATAGCCGTAGACGAGTGGGGAGCAGGCCGTCGCATCCTCCACTGCCATCGCCTCGAGTACGTCGATGGGGTTGCCGGCTGCTAGTGCCAGGTCGATGCGTGCGCAGACGTCAGCCAGGAGATCGAGCGCGGTGAGCACCGCATCACGAGCCGCGGCGTCCTCGGCGAAACCGCCCGCAGGTGAGCCGTCGTCCGCCTCGGCTACCGGCGGCACCCCCTGCGCGGCACAGATCGCGAGCAGGGTCAGCAGCGCGTGCGGGCCTCCCAGCACGAGCGCGAACGGGGCCTCGCGGGCCAGACCGGCCACCTCTTGCCAGGTCGCAGGGGGTGGCCGACCGCCCATCAAGTCGTGCCGGACCACGCAGATCTGGGCTGCTGCGTCCAGTGGCAGCGCCCACTGGTGGCCGGCGTAATGATAGGAGCCGAACGACGGCCCCACGGCCGCTGCCGCCCACGCGGCCAGCTCGGATGGGCTGAACAGGTCGTCGAGCGGGTGCAGCGCGGCTGTGGCCGCGCCGAGCCCGGGATGATCGATGACGAGGAGGTCGTACCGCCCGGCCAGGTCCGCGATCGGCTGGGACTCGAACCCGGCCAGTGGCTGCCGGTCCCAGGCAAGCGGCGCAGGCATCGCGCCGTAGCGCGTGTCCGCCTTCGCGTCGAGCCGTTCCAGCTCGGCGAGCGCCGCATAGCCGCGTGGGTGGTCCCAGGTAATCCCGCGCAGGGCCCGGCCGGGTGGGGTCACGGTTGCTCCGTGGCGACCACCCCGGCCGCGAGCAGGTCGTCCACCTGCTGGCCGCTGAGGCCGAGCTCGGCCAGGATCTCGCGGGTGTGCTCGCCGGCGAGCGGCGCGCCCCGGCGCACGGACGACGGCGACCTGGTGAACCGGATCGCGAACCCTGGAGTGGTCACGTCGCCTTCGGTGGGATGGCGGTAGCTGACCAGAGAGCCGTTGTGCCGGACTTGCGGGTCGTTCACCACGTCCGGGTACGCGTAGACCGGCCCAGCCCAGATATCGTGCTCGGCGAAGAGTTCGAGCCACTCGCCCGCGGGCCGGTCGAGCAGCCTGGCGGCCACCAGAGCGTGTATCTCATCCCGGCGCGCGTGCCCGTCCACCTCGTCGTCCATCTCGCTCAGCTCCGGGATGGCAAGCACCTCGCCGAGCCTGGCCAGCGGGGGGAAGGCCAGGATCAGGTACCCGTCGGCGGTCGCGAACGCGCTGTAGGGCGCCCGGATGAAGCAGTGTGCATGGGGCTGCGCTGAGCGCCGCTGCGCCAGGCCGCCGACGGTGAAGACGCTCATCTCCTGCATCTGCAGTGTCACGATGGCGTCGAGCATGTTGACCTCGACCAGCTGGCCTTCACCGGTGCGTTCGCGGTGCAGCAGCCCGGCGAGTGCGGCTTCGAAGGCGGTGTACGCGGTGACGGCGTCGGCGATGTACATCGGGGATGGCTGCGGCGGGTCGGTCCGCCGGCCCGCGGAGAACATGGCGCCGGACATCCCCTGCAGGATCAGATCCTGGCCGGGCCGGCCGGCGTAAGGCCCGGTCTCGCCATACCCGGAGATGGAGACGTAGACGACCCGGGGGTTGATGTCGCGGATCGTCTCGTAGTCCATGCTGAGCCGGGCAGCGACCCCGGGCCGGTAGTTCTGGAGGAATACGTCCGCGGTCCTGGCGAGCTCGTGCACCAGGCGCCGGCCTTCAGCGGACTTGAGGTTGACCGCGAGGCTCCGCTTGTTCCGGTTGAGCGACAGGAACGAGACGTTGACCCGGTTCCCTCTCGCGCCGCCAGCGGACACGTGGCGCTGCCATTCCCCGTCGACCGGCTCCACCTTGATGACGTCGGCACCGAGGTCACCCAGCCGCATGGTCGCGAACGGGCCGGACATCGCGATGGACAGATCCAGCACCCGGTAGCCCTCAAGTGCGCCCACTGCCGCTCCCCCCTTCCTCGTCCGGCCGGCTCAGCTCCCCGCCGGGCCGGCGTAGAAGCGCAGGTCATCCCGCGCCCCCTCCACGAGCTGGCGCATCGACTCCTCTGCCTTGCGCACGTGGCGCCGGCGGATCGCGATGAGCACCCGCTCATGCCGGTCGACCGACGTGGCATACCGTGCCGGGTCACGCGTGTGCACATGCCGGACAGCGGCCAGCGCGATCGCCATCATCCGGTGCAGGTGAACCAGCAGGGCATTGCCGCTGGCCTCGAAAACGGCGGCATGGAACGCCAGGTCGGCCTCGATGAACGATGCGGGATCCCCCAGGGTGGCCCGCATCGCGGCAAGCGCTTCCTCTATCCCCCGCATGCCGTCCGGCGTGGCCTGCTCGGCGGCCAGCCGGGCAGCGCCCGGCTCAAGGGCGACGCGGAGGCCGGCCAGGTCCTCGAGGTCGGCAAGGGCCGGCGAGTTCTGATAGCGCCAGCCCAGCACGTCGGGGTCCATCAGGTGCCAGGCCTCGCGGGGCCGGACCCGGGTGCCGGCCCGGGTCCGCGACTCCACCAGGCCCTTGCCGCCGAGCACCTTCATCGCCTCGCGGAGCGCCGACCGTCCGACGCCCAGTTCGCCGACAAGCTCTTCCTCGGTCGGCAGCGGCTCGCCCGGCGCGAGATCGCCGCCCGCGATACGCACGCCGAGCGTGTGCACGACCCTGCCGTGCTGGCCGCGCAGCGGGTAGGCGCCGGAGGGCGCAGGCCGCGTCATCGCGAGCGGCTCCTTCGGGTTGCGCCAGAGGGCCCGGAGGCCTCTTACGAATCAACTGGACGCTACCAGCGCGAGGGCGGCTTGGCAAAGTATTTGTCTGATGAAATGCCAGGATTGTCAGATGAAAGACGCCAGCCAGGGCCGGGCTGCCGCCCGCCTCCCCGGCCACCGCAGCCTGGCGGCTCACTCAGCGCATGACCCAGCCGCCATCGGCAGCGATCAGCTGCCCGGTGGGCGCTCATCTGCCCACC
This sequence comes from Actinomycetota bacterium, assembly GCA_003541285.1. GTDB lineage: Bacteria > Actinomycetota > Actinomycetes > Streptosporangiales > Streptosporangiaceae > UBA9676. The sequence goes on along the minus strand of DPMS01000119.1, from coordinate 5,971 downwards.
GTCCACACGTATGCCGTCCGGCCATCCACCCGGGAGCGGTGAACGAACCCGTACCGCTCCAGCCGCTCCAGGTGACCCAGCAGCGGCTGGGAAAGGAACTGGTTCGCTTCGCCGGGCCACTGGCCGAGCCTCGAGCCGAGCCGCTCAGTCAGCGCTCTCATCGTGACGGGCTCCGCGGCCGCGGCCAGTTCCTCCCGCAACGCGGCCTCGGCCCGGTCCGCGAAGGCTCTGGTTTCCCCGAGGAACTCGGCGACGTCCGGCCCGCTGTAGACCGGGTAGTGGGCGGTCAGCAACCGGTCCGGACCGATTGCCTGCAACCGCTGGACGGTGGCGAGGTAGGTGCCGGCGTACCGGTAGGTCGGCGGGAACGCGGGACTGCCATCAGCGAGCAGCACAGCATTCCCGAGCACGGCGTCCCCGACGACCGCGGTGCGGCTGCGCGGATCATAGATGCTCACGTGCCCGCGCGAATGCCCCGGGGTGTGGAGCAGGTCAACGGCCCAGCCGGAGCCGAGGCAGAACCGCTCGCCCCCGCTGAGGCCAAGATCCATGGGTACCTGACGGGTGCTGGCGGCGACAAAGGGCNNTGGTGATCCCAGTCGCAGTGGCTGTTGAGGACATAACGGATCCGCGTTGGCTCGACGCCCACACCGGCGAGATATGGCTCCACGTGGGAGGTGATCGCGGGGCCGATCGCCGTGTCGAACAGCAGCGCCGAACGGGTGCCCACGAACAGGTACACACAGTTGACCCGATCCCCCAGCGGCGTCTCGATGCGGTGAATTCCGTCAGTGATTTCCATCCGGGCTCCGTCCTGTTCGTCAGGCTGTCAGGCCATCGCGGCAGCGGCGGGCAACTCGGCGGCTCGCTCCGCTGCCTGTTCCGGGCCGCCCGATGTGAGCCTGCCGCCCACCCCTACCGCGACCGCGCCAGCACGCAGCCAGTCCGCCGCGTCGGCGGCCGGGATCCCGCCGGTGGGCACGAGCGGCGCCGGCGGCGCGGTCCGCACCGCGGTCACGAACCCCGGGCCCAGCTGGCCCGCCGGAAACACCTTCACCATGCCGCAGCCTGCCTCCATTGCCTGCTGGATCTCGGTCGGGGCCTGGGCCCCCGGGCTCCCCTCCCGCCGGCTCACTGGCCAGCGTTTCGCCCGCTCACCGGTCCACGGCATCCGCCCCGGCGAGGGCCGCCTCGACCTCTGACTGGAGTCCGGCCCCGCACACCGGCCGGGCGAACGACCCCGCCGACCGCAGTGGCCGGGGCGGGCCGGTGACCAGCGGCCCCATGGCTTCCCCGAACGTTACGACGTCCAGGCTGGCAGCGGTCGGCGGCATCAGCCACCGAACCTCAGCCCGGGCAGTCCCCGGGTGCCGACGTCGGCGGCGAAGACCGCGCCAGCATGCGGCTGGGCGGCTAGCTGCCGCTCGTCGAGGCCGTCGCGGGCACTGGTCACATACAGGACGCTGAACCCCGGGCCGCCGAAGACCGGGCAGGTGATGTTGGTCACCGGGAAGGACAGCGTGGCGTCGAGACGGCCGTCCGGCGCGTACCGGTGTACCGCGGACCCGCCGTAGAGCGCAACCCACAGGCAGCCATCCGCATCGATGGTCATGCCGTCCGGCAGCCCGGCGGCGGCCGGAATGTCCACGACACGCCTCCTGTTCGCCAGCCGCCCGGTCCCGGCGTCGTAGCCGAAAGCGTCCACCCCCTGCGTGGGCGAGTCGATGTAGTACAGGGTGGTCCCGTCGGCGGTCCACGCCAGCCCGTTCGAAATCGTCACGCCCTCCAGCAGCCTCGTCACCGCCAGGTCCGGGTCCAGCCGGTACAGCGATCCTGCCCCGGGACTCAGGTCATAGGCCATGGTGCCGGCCAGGAAGCGGCCGGCCGGATCGCACTTGCCTTCGTTGAACCGGGCTCGCGGCCCGGCGTGCTCGACGACGGCGACCTGGTCGAGCCGCTGCCAGTCCGGGTCCAGCAGCGCGAAGCCATCCTCCACGGCAAGGACCAGGCCGCCGCCGCGGCGCAGGCTGGCGGCCCCGACCGGCTTGCCCACGCGGAAGACGTCGTCGCTGCCGGTCGCCGGGTCGGCCCGGTGCACGAGTCCGGGCAGGATGTCCAGCCACAGCAACCGCTGCTGCTGGTCATCCCACACGGGCCCCTCGCCGAGTGTGGCGTGGGCGTCGACTGCGATGTCAGGCCGCACGCTCGCTGGCATCGTGGCTCCTTCCGCGCTCGCCATCGCTCACAGGACGCCGAACCGGTCGTAGGCGCTGCGCAGCGTGCTCCCCGCGGCCAGCGCGTCCCGTACCCCGTCCTCCTTCGATACCTTTTCCAGCGCGCGTTCGACCGTCTCGCTGGCGAGCCCGGCGGGAACCACGACCGCGCCGTCGGCGTCGGCCACCACCAGGTCCCCTGGCCGGACCGGCAGGCCGCCGACGACGGCGGGCTGCCGCCATGCGGTCACTTCGACCCGGCCCTTGACATCCAGCGGCAGCATTCCGCGGCACCACACCGGGTAGCCGAGGGCAGCGATCGCCTGCGCGTCGCGGCAGTACCCATCGATCAGGGTGCCGCGGGCGCCCCTGACACGTGCTGCCGTTGAGAACAGTTCTCCCCAGCAAGCGGCGCGGGCCGAGCCGCCCGCGGCGATGAGGACCAGGTCACCTGGTGAGATGTCGTCCAGCGCGGCGATCTCGCCGGTGTAGGGGTCCGCGGGGATCTCGTCCACCTCGGCGACGAGGAAGGGGTTGGCCCAGCCGGCGATCACCGCGGCGTCGCCGAGCGGGCGGATGGCGGGGTCGAGGACGTGGTCCCGGTGGCCCAGGTCGTCAAGGATGTCCGACACTACCGCCGTGGAGAGCCGCCCCCCGGCCAGCTCCGGCAGCGCACCGCCGCGGGGGGCGCTCATCCGGGGTGCCCCGGCTGCACGAGGATCTTCACGTGTTTCCCGGGTTCGTCCCGCAGCAGCGCGAGGCCGCCGCTCACGGCCGCGCTGAGCGGGATGCGATCGGTGATCAGCGGTGTGGCCTGCACAGCGCCCCGGCCCAGCAGCCCCAGCGCGATGCGGAAGTCCTCGTCCCAGACGTGTGAGAGCGAGCCGATGATGGATTTCTCGCCGATGACGAGGTCCAGCGGGGCTACCTCCGCCGGCCGGGTGCCGATGCCGAGCACGACGGCCCGGCCCCCGGCTCGCAGTGCCCGCACGGCGGTCTCGATGGCGGCCGGGCTGCCCGCACATTCGACGGCGACGTCGGCCTGCAGCGCGGCGGCATCAGCCGGCGGCACGTGGCGATCCGCCCCGAGGCGCATGGCCAGGGCGCGGCGCTCCGGCAACGGTTCGACCACCGCCACGCTCCCCGCACCGAACGCGGCCGCCGCCTGCACGGCCATCAGGCCGACGGCGCCCAGGCCCACCACCGCGACCCGCTCACCCGGCCGGAGCCCGCCCCGGCGCAGCGCCCGCACTGCCACAGCGAGTGGCTCGGCCAGCGCCGCCTCATCGTCGGCCACCGAGTCCGGTACCGGCAGGCACATGCGGGCGGGCGCGTTGCACAGCACCGCGAGCCCGCCATCGCCATGCAGGCCGAGCGCCCCCAGCGACGGGCAGCGGATCACTTCGCCGCGCCGGCACCAGTGGCAGGTGCCGCAGTAGACGATCGTGTCGACGGCGACCCGCTGGCCCGGCGAGGGCTCGGTGACGCCGTCGCCGGCCGCTGTGATCTCGCCAGCGAATTCGTGCCCGAGTACCAGTGGCGCCCGCGCCCCCGTCACCGGGTGCGGCGTGGCGGCCGGGATGAACAGCGGCCCGCTCAGCCACTCCTCGAGGTCGGTGCCGCAGATGCCGCAGGCCTTCACCCGGACCAGCACCTCGCCGGGGCCGGGCTCGGGCACCGGAACCTCTTCCACTTCGAGCTTGCCGAACTCACGCAGCAGCGCCGCCTGCATCGTGGTCATACGTCGCTCTCCTCGCTAGCCCGGGGGGACGACCCCNNGTCGGTGCCGCAGATGCCGCACCAGCGCACCCGGAGCTGGACCTCGCCCGGCCCTGGCGGCGGAGGCGGCGCCACCTCCTCGACCCGCACGTCGCCGCGGGCGTGCCAGCGCACGGCCTGCACCTCACCCACCCCCCACCGGCTGCGGGGGCCCGACGACCTCCACCACGTTGCGAAGTTCACCCAGCCCGGTCGTTGCGATGACCACTTCGTCACCCGCGCGCAGGGTGAAGTCAGGCGGCGGGACGATCGCGGTGCCGGTGAGCAGCACCACGCCCACCGGGAAGTCGAGCGCACGGAAGAGCCACCGCACCAGGTCGCCGGGCTGGCGGTGCAGGTCGGCCACCTTGACCGTATCGCTGACCACCTCGGCACCGTCCCGGACCACGCGCAGGCTGATCAGCAGCGACCGCAGGCCGGGAACCTCGTCCGGTGTGGCCAGGCATGGCCCGATGGCACAGCTGCCCGTGTAGACCTTGGCCTGGGGCAGGTACAGCGGGTTCTCGCCCTCGATGCTCCGCGATGACATGTCGTTGCCGTTCAGGTACCCGGCAATGTGACCCCTCCGGTCGGCGACGACAGCCAGTTCCGGTTCCGGCACGTCCCACCCCGAGTCGCCACGGATGCCCACCGGCTCTCCGGGGCCCCGCACCCGGCCGGGCGTTGCCTTGACGAAGAGTTCGGGCCGCTCGGCCTGGTAGACGCGCTCGTACGGGTCCGGTGTCCCGGACTCGAGCACACGGGCGTCGCGGCTGCGCGTGTACGTCACCCCGGCGGCCCAGACCTCCTGGCCGCCGATGGGCGCCACGACCCGCGCACCGGGAGGGACGGGCCCTGCCGCGGGCCCGCGCAGGGCCGTGGCGAGCGCACCAGGCGCGCCGCCGAGCAGCGCGTCGATGGTGACCGAAGCCGCCAGCAGTTCCTGGGGACCCTGGCCGGCCGGGCCCCGGGCAAGCCTGCGCTCGCCGTCGGCGAGCACCTGCCACAGCGCCATCTGCCCCTCCTTCCCCCGGCCGCCCGTGTGGGCAAGCGGCTAGTGGTTGTGCCGTGGCACGCCGGCGCCGCTCGCCCCGACCAGGAAATCCAGGTCAGCGCCCTGATCAGCCTGCAGTACATGGTCGGTGTACAGCCGGGTGTAGCCCCGGTGGGACGCGTGCTGGGCAGGTACCCACCCGGTCCGGCGGCGCGCCAGTTCGCCGTCGCTCACCTCGAGCGTCAGCGTCCGGCCGGGCGCATCGAGCTCGATCCAGTCGCCGCTGCGGACGAACGCCAGCGGGCCGCCCACCGTGGATTCGGGCGCGACGTGCAGGACCACGGTGCCGAAGCCGGTGCCGCTCATCCGGGCGTCGGAGATGCGGACCATGTCGGTGACGCCGCGTTCCAGCAGCTTGCGCGGGAGCACGAAATTCCCGACCTCCGGCATGCCCGGGTAGCCCTTCGGGCCGGCCCCGCGGACGACCAGCACGGTGGACGCGTCGACCGGGAGGTCGTCCCGCCCGGCCACCTGGTGGTATTCCTCGATCGAGTCGAATACCAGGGCCTGGCCGCGGTGCTTGAGCAGGTGCGGTGACGCGGCCGACTGCTTGATGACCGCGCCGCCGGGGCACAAGTTGCCGCGCAGCACGGCGGTCCCGCTGCCGGCCGGCTGGAGCGGATCGTCCAGGCTCGCGATGACGTCCCGGTTCCAGCACTGCGCATCGGCAACGTTCTCGGCGAGCGTGCGGCCCGTCACCCCGATGTGTTCGTTATGCAGCAGGCCGTTTAGTTCCCGCATCACCACCGGAAGCCCGCCCGCGTAGCAGAAATCCTCCATGAGGTAGCGTCCCGAGGGCATCAGGTTCACCAGCGTCGGCACCGGCCTGGCCAGCTCGTCGAAATCGTCAAGGCGCAGCGGGACACCTAGCCGGCCGGCGATGGCGAGCAGGTGGATGACGGCGTTGGTGGACCCGCCGATCGCCGCGTTGACCCGGATCGCGTTC
>DPMS01000788.1 GCA_003541285.1 Actinomycetota bacterium | reverse complement strand
GCTACAGAGCTTGAAAGGCCAGCGCTTGAGTCCTTCCTGGTAGTGGATCAGCAGGAGTGGCGGTTATCTGAGTTGCGCCGGCCCGCATGGTGATGTGGGGTGCGCTGGTGGATACTCACGCCGTGCGTGCGGCATTCGATGCTCAGATCCGGCGGAACACCCGGGCCGGCGAACCGGGTGCGGTCGTCGAGGCCGACGCTGGAGTGCTGCGCTGGCTTGCGCCGGGGACGCAGACGTCGTGCATTACCTGGTCCGAGCTCACGAACGACTCCGCCGATGCCGTGATCGCCGCGCAGGTGCGGTACTTCGCCGCTCGCGGTACGCCCGTGGAGTGGAAGCTCTACGACTACGATCAGCCTGCCGATCTGGCCCAGCGGCTGCTAGCGGCGGGCTTCGTGGCCGATGACGAGGAGCTGATGCTGGTCGCCGAGACCGCTGCCATCGACTCCGATGTCAGGCTGCCAGACGACGTGCGGCTGGACCTGGTGACCGGCCTTGCCGGCGTCGAGGCGATGATGATCGTGCATGACCTGGCATTCACCGGGCACCCGTCTGCTGAGCTCGGCGAGCGGCTGGTGACCCAGCTCAGGCGAGCACCTGAGCTGGTCCAGATGGTCGTCGCCCTGGCCGGTGACGAGCCGGTCAGCGCGGCCAGGGTGGAGTTCATCCCAGGAACCGATTTCGCCGGGCTGTGGGGCGGGGGAACCGTTCCGGCCTGGCGCGGCCGGGGGATCTTCCGTGCCCTGGTCGCGTACCGGGCGGGCTTGGCCGCCGCCCGCGGCTACCGCTATCTTCAGGTCGACGCGCTGCCTGCCAGTCGGCCGATCTTGCAGCGGCTCGGCTTCAAGCCGGTTGCCGCCACCACCCCCTACCTCTGGACGCCGCCAGGCCAGTAGGTGGGCCGGCGCGCTCCCGCACGGCAGGCGGATGCCACTCAGCGATCCAGCTAAGGCGGTCCGGGTTCGGGGGTCAGTCCGGTCTGGGCGAGGAATCCGCCGATGAGCTCGGGCCGGTACTGGATGCGCTTGAGCCGGTTCTTGATGATCGCGGCGAGCTGGTCCACGTCGCGGGCCATCAGGTTGCCCAGGCCGTTTTTCATGTTCGCCCAGGCGCCCTCGACGGGGTTGAGGTCGGGGGCGTAGCCGGGCAGGCGGATCTCGGTCAGCCAGTCGGGGTGCGCGCGGATGAACGTGCGCATCACGGCGCTGATGTGGGTGTTCAGGTTATCCCAGATCAAGATGACCGGGGCATGCAGCTGGCTGTGCGCGGCGGCGATCAGGCCAGCGTAGTCGGCTTCGGACATCGAGCGGCGCTCGCCCTTGCGCCCGCGGTGGACGCGGACCCGGTAGAACAGGCGGCCCCGGGCGCCAGGGCGCAGGCACACTAGCCCCGCGACCGACACCCGGCCCGAGCCCTTGCCCGACACCCTGACCACGGGGGTGTGCCCGCGGCGGCCCCAGGTCCGGGCCCTGGGCGGGCGCAGGTTCTGCCCGGCCTCGTCCTCGAAGCACAACCACGCCCCGGCCGCCGCCGCTAGCCTCGTACCTTCGCCCAGGTCACGGCGCGCCACGCCGCGATCGCGTCCTCGTCACGCTCGGCGGCCCGGTGCACCGGGACCTGCGGGGTGAACCCGAGGCGGTGCAGCAGGTACGAGGTGCCGCGCAGGGTGTACCGGACGTGGAACAGCCGCCCGGTCAGCGCGCTCACCCTCGCCAGCGTCCACCGCTGATCCTCACCCCAGCCCCACGCGGCCGGGCCGGCGTCCAGCGCGGCGCGCAGCCGACCCAGCTGCCCGCCCGCCAGCCGGCACACCGCCCCGCCCGGGCCTTTGGAGGCCAGGGCCGCTTCGCCGCCGGCGCGCCAGCGCCGCCGCCACACATAGGCCGAGTTCGGCGAGACCCGCAGCCACCGCGCCACCTCCGGCGGCTCGATCCCCTCCGCGAACCACTGCGCGGCCTGCCGCCGCACCGCCTCACGCCTGGCCCGCCCAGCGGCGGACAGGCCACCACCATCTGGATACCTCATAATCCCGCAGTAGCCCCGCCAGCCCGCCCAGTCACCACGACACGCCGGGCAACCCCCACATCATCAAAATCCTGACAATTCAACCCCTGTAGCGAGTGCTTGTCTGAGCCAGCTGCAGCTTGCGTGAGCAAGCGAATGGCCTGATCAGGCCGCATATGGACTGGTCAGGGAGTTCGTGAGTGATTCATGGCATGCAAGGTCTGGAGTTCGAATCTCCTTAGCTCCACAGGTCAGAAGCAAAATTCGAACAGCAGGGCCGCGGGTACAGCAGGAAAGTACAGCAAGAAGCCTGCGCAAAGTGCCCCGGCGCGGACTGCGCCGCTCTGGCGCAGCAGGCACACAGGCCAGGGTCCCGGTGGGCCTCCGGCATGACCACCCGTTCCCTGGCAGCTGCCTGCCGGCTGATGGCGACGGGCGCAGCCGCTCACTACCCAACCTCAGCGCGCCGACCGGCGCTCACCAGCGTCCCCGGCGCTTACCCCAGGCATGCATAACGAATAGGGCGTGGCAAACAGCGGTGGCGATCGTGGCTGCGGGCGCGTGCAGATTATCCGGTTATGGTCTCGTTGAGCTGGCCGCCCAGGTCGGCCGTGGATGGTGGCGGGTTGTGCGCCGATAGGTGGGGCTCGGTTGGCCTTCACTGGGCTGCATGGGGTCGTGGAACTTCGCCTGGGCCAGTTCCGGGGTGCCCGGCCTGTCGGCGGCGGCCCGGACCTGGGCGAGGCCTTCAAGCGTTCATGCAGGTCACGACGGGGGTGGTGGAGGGCCGTTGGGTCCGCCGGGCGGCAGCGTCGACCGGCCCGGGTCAGAGGCCGGTCCGAGCAAGGCGCCGGCGCGTGGGCTCGCGGCTTGCGGCTGTTGACTCAAGCGGTGACGCCGGTCCGCAGTAAAGCGGGACTTCTGGCCCTAGGCGCGGGCCAGGCGTCAGCCGCATCCTCGCCGCGTGGGCGGTCAGGCCGTGCCCGCCGCCGGGGCACGTCCGGCAGCTGGCATCAAGGCGGCAGCGGCTACCGGCTGTGGCGTGGGCACCGGACGCCACAGCGGTGAGCCGGCGTGGCCGCCGGGGTGGTTTGTGATGGTTCACTCCGGTGGTTTTACGGCCACGGGCGGCAGTCGCTGGTGATGTGGCAGGTGGCCGGGGAGGTGGAAGGGTGAACTTCGCGGCAGAAGATCCATTCCCTGCGATCTCGGTTCCGCATGCTCCAGGCGTAGCGTCTGGCGAGTCACCTCATGGAAGGCATGACCCGCTGTGGCGTCCCCTGACCTATACCGAGATCGTCCGTGCCGCGCTGGAGCGCTACCCAGATGAGGTCGCATTCCTCCATGGGGCGCGCGCATGGACGTATGCCGAGACGGCGGATACGATCGCCCGCATGGAACGGGTCCTGGCCCGGCACGGGGCCGCCCGTGGAGACGCCGTGGCCGTCCTGTGCGGCAACTGTCCCGAGGGGTGGATGGCGGAGCAGGCCTGTATCGCCCTGGGTGCTCGCTTGATTCCTCTCCGCCCGCTTGGCGGGCTGGGTGACCAGGCGTTTATCTGCGAGGACGCAGAGGTGAAGATGCTGGTCTTCGAGCCGGGAAGTTTCGAAGAACGGGCAGCAGGCTTCAAGGATGCTCTGCCCGCCTTGAAGATGCTGGGAATGGGCCCGAACCAGCTGGCGCCTGACCTTCTGGCGGCTGCCATGGCCGAGCCAGCCAGCCGGATACAGGTTCTGGGTCAGCAGGACGACGTCGCCTGCCAGCCGTACACGGGAGGAACCACTGGACGGCCCAAGGGTGTCATGCTGCCGCATCGCAGCCTTGTCTACAACTTCTGGCTCGAGATCGCCGGACACCAGTGGCCAGCGCGCCCACGCTTCCTGGCGGTGACGCCGATCACGCATGCCGCATTCTTGATGATCGCCCCCAGCCTCAGCCTGGGCGGGACCGTGGTGCTCCACGACCAGTTCGACCCTGGGCACTTCATCGAGGACGTGCACGACCGGAGGGTGACGGCCACCTTTATCGTGCCGTCCATGCTGTATGCGCTTCTGGACCACCCGGCCTTTGATCCGGAGAAGCTCAGGTCGCTGGAAACGGTGTTGTATGGCGCTGCGGCCATGAGCCCGCCTCGGATGGCGCGTGCCCTGGAGTGCCTCGGTCAGATCTTCGTCCAGATGTACGCACAGACAGAGGCGCCCAACACCGCCGTGGCCCTGCGCAAACAGGAGCACGACCTGGCGCGGCCCCACCTGCTCGCCGCGTCCGGCAAGCCGCTGGTCGGGGTGCAAGCCGAGATCCACGATCCCGATGAACAGGAATGCCCGGTGGGTGAGGTTGGCGAGATCGTGATCCGGGGACCGCTGGTGATGGATGGCTACTGGAGGCGCCCGGAAGAGACGGCGGCAGCGCTGCGTGGCGGCTGGCTGCACACCGGCGACTTGGCCCGGCGGGACGAGGCGGGGTACCTCTACCTCGTGGACCGGTTGAAGGACCTGATCACCACGGGCGGTGTCCACGTCTACCCCCGTGAGATCGAAGATCTGCTGGGGGCACATCCGGCTGTCGCCATGGCGGCGGTCATCGCTGTCGCTGACAAGACGCTGGGAGAGGCGGTCAAGGCGGTCGTGGTCAGGAGGCCCGGAGCAGAGGTGTCGGCGGAGGAACTGATCGCGTTCGTGACGCGCAAGAAGGGGCCGGCGAATGCCCCGGCGTCTGTCGACTTCGCCGCCTCGATCCCTCTTACCGGACTTGGGAAGCCAGACAAGAAGCTGCTCCGGGCCCGGTATCAGGACGACCCATCGAACGGCGTTCACTGATCCGATCGCGCCGGTGTCCCTCACCCCTGCGGGGGCACCTTCTGCGGGTGTCGCGGCGCAACGGAGTTACTGTGGTCAGCGGGCGCGCCTTAGCTGGGTGCTGGCCTTGCCCGGGGAGAAGAAGGGAGGCCTGGCCGTGAGCGGCGCCCCAGACGACTACGGACGGGGTCTCAAGCTGTACAACGCCGGAGACACGGCTATGCGAACGAATACACCGAAGATGCAGTCTTGATACGGCCCGATGGCACCGCGCAGGGCCATGCTCGCATCGGCGGGCGATGGGCCCGGGAGAAGATCGCCTTCCCAGACCGGACCCTGACCGTTGGTCGCGTCTCTCCACTTCGCCCCGGGCAGTCCCTTGACTGGGAGCTTCCCCGGCCACCTGTCGGGAGGACGGGAAGGCATGGATTCGCAATGGGCAACTCTAGTACTAGGCCCTGGCTAGT
>DPMS01000309.1 GCA_003541285.1 Actinomycetota bacterium | reverse complement strand
CTGGCCCTGGTCGGCTCCTACGAGCTGCTGATGGCACTGGTCCGCGGGCAGGCCGCAGCGAAGGCAGGTGACACCGGGCCAGCCGCTGTGGCCACGGTGGCAGCCAGTGCCGAGGAGGCTGCCAGGCTGGCCCTGCAAGCGTCCATCGCGGCTGGCAACCCGGTTAGCCGGCGGGCGCTCGCCAGCCGGTTTGGCATGACCCGGCCAGCCGCAGCCAGGCTGCACAGGGAGGTAACCGCCGCGAGCAACGGGCACATGGGCTGACCAGGCCGCTCAATAGACGGGAGCGCCCCGCTGGCTGAGGCTGGCGGGGCGCTTCTATGCCCGGTCATCCCGGGCGGTCTGTCACGTAAGCGCCGCGGCCGGTCACGACTTCGACCAGGCCCTCTTTGGCAAGCACCTGGACAGCCTTGCGGGCGGTGAGCCGCGCCACCCCGTGCTCCTGCATCAGGCGTGTCTCTGACGGGATGGGACGGCCAGGCGGGTAGTCGCCGCGCTCGATCGCATCGCGAAGGATCGCCGCTATCTGCAAGTAGAGCGGCACCTTGCCCTCATGATCGACCGTCACGTGATCAAGGTAGCTGACCAGCGCGGACGTCAGATTGGCGTATCGGGCTCTAGCCCGGTATATCGGGGTAGCTGTACGGTGTTGACAGAACAGACGCAAGCGGCCCCGGACGGTGCTTGCACACCAGACCGGGGCCTGGGGATCACCTCAGCCGAAGAAGAGGATCACCTTGGCAGCAAACCCTACCGATGAAGCCGTGGCCGAGCTGGAGCGCGACTGGCCGCTTTGGCAGATCTGGGTTGTTCACCGCTACATCGGCGGGCCGGTGTGGTGTGCCAGGAGATGGGACGGCACCGGCCGGGTACTGAACGCTGGCTGCCCCGAGCACCTGGTGGAGTACCTCGAAGACGAGGCGTCCCGCTGAGGCTTGCTGGCGCGCTAGCCAGGCAAGCGAGCCGTCACAGGTACTGGTAGTCCGTGTTGATCAGGCTGACGTCCCAGTCGCCCTTGGCCTCGGCCGCGATCCGCTCGACCAGTCGGGCGCAGAAGACCGGGACGCTAACGAGCGCTATCCCAGCGTGCGAGGTGTCGAGCGCGTAAGCGTCGTGGTCAGGGGTGAGAAGCACGTTCCTGCCGGAGACCTGGCTGGGCTTCGGCAGCCCGTAGCCGTGGAGCAGGGAGTTGCGCAGCATCCAGATGATCGTGGCGTCCTCCGCCGGGACACCGTGGCGGGTCAGAAGGCCCTCGAACCGCTGCCGCACCCCTGGCTCCTCACCGGACAGCGTGTCCAGCACAGCCATCCCGACAGCCAGTCCGGCCCACCATTCATTGCCCGCGCCGTCGCCGGTAACCGGGTCGCGCTCGTTGGCGCGGCGCATGTCCCGCAGCGCCAGCACGAGAGTCGGGTACACGTTCGACGGGTCAAGCTCGCAGCGAAGCATCCCGACCTGGCGGGAGCCATGATCCAGCGTGGTCGTCATCGCCCCGCAGCCCTCCTCATCCTTTCGCCATGTTAGTTCGCCAGTGCAGGCGCGCAGATTGCCTGCACCGATCGCAGCCCGGAGCGCCGCGCCAGCCGTAGTTTCACCACCAGGCGGGCCGCCGCACGTCCATGCCACGACTGGCACAGCTACAAATGACCGGCAGTCACGGGGTGCTTGTCCTGCCGTATCCGTTGTCTTGACGGCCCGACCTGGCCAGCGGTGATGTAGCGCTGGGCGGGGGCTACCCGGGTGGGGCTTGTGGCGGCATGGGCATTCCCGGAGGCATGGGCATCCCCGGGATCGCGCCCTGGACGACTTCGATCGGCAGCCGCCCGAGTTCCTGCTCATCGACCGTGACAACCCACTCGTACCGGCCGGGAGCCTCGAAGACCAGATTGTTGAAGGGGAGCGTGAGCGGTACAAAGGACGGCGTACCGCGGATCTGGCCAGGTGCGTGGCCGGTGACCACCTGGCCCACGGCCTTGACGTTCTTGGACTCGCCGTCGAGCGTCAGCTCAACTTCGAGCTGGTGACGGTCGAGCGCCTCGCTGTACTCGATCCTCAGGACGAGCACAACGGCCATGGTCGGATGCTGCGCTGGGAAGGCCGGCACCATCAGCCGGTCCCACTGCCCACCTAGGATGTAGAGCTTGCCGCCGGGAGCAGCTTGTTGGGCTCCATCAGCGAGCATCGCAGTAGTCAATTCCATGTATCACAATGTATCACACAGGGTACCCTGGAGTACGTGACGCGCAGCCGGTTCGATGTGGAAGCCCTCGATGAGGTCGATCCGTTCGAGGTGGATGATCAGCTCATCCACCTCTACAAGCACGAGGGCATGGACCTCTGCGACGTCTACGAGGTCTGGATGGATAACCCGCTGTTCTACCCAGGCAGGGAAGAGGGACCAGCGGACTGGCTGATGGTCGGCCAAGTTCCGGGGGATATCCTGCTGGTCCCCTTGATGCCGGGGTCACGTGCGAATAAAGCGAGGCCCGTCGGCGTCTATCAGGTAAGGGGGAGCCTTGACAGACAGTACCGAGAAGACTCAGGGTGACGGCATGGACGACAGGCAGGCACAGGAGTTTTACGCAGATCCGGCGAACCAGGTTTCCGCAGGTCAGGCATACCGGCGAACTGGTCGGCGCTTGAGTGCCACCGTGCCCGTGAGGTTCCCGCAGGCAGTGATCGATTCGGTCAAGCGGCTCGCTGACCGGGATGGCGTGACGGTCAGCTCGTGGATTCGCAGGCTGGTTATCCGGGAAGTGATGCGGCGGCAGCCTGCCGCGGTGACCATGCCCAGTCAGCCGGCACGATTCGAAGCATCGAGCCTGCCAAGCCTTCCACCGGCAACAGACGGCTACCTTGCACCAGATCGCCGACTCGATCTGGAGTGCATCGCGTAGCCAATGCGTCAGCCGGGCTGTCCGCGTAGATTACCTCTCCCTTGCTCAGGGCCACGGCAGCCTCCTCAGGCGTTGGTCACGGTCTTCGGCAGCACCGGCACGGCAGCCTTGACCGGCATGCCAGCCTGGCCAGCGGGCACGGGCTCGCCGCCCGGGTCGGTGCGGTAGGCGTGCTGCCCTGCCGGGCGGGTCTCCTGGGCGGGTTCCTGGCCCTGGCCCTGGGTGGCCTCTGGCTCCTGGTCGGGCTGCGCCTGCACCCGGGCCAGTTCTTCCTTCAGCCGGGCGATCTCATCGTCTTTGGCCGACATGGGGGCCTCCTTAGA
>DPMS01000307.1 GCA_003541285.1 Actinomycetota bacterium | reverse complement strand
CGGTCATGCCGCTCGGCGCCCCGATCGGGTCCGGCCTCGGCATACGCAACCCGCACAACATCGCGATGATCGTGGAGCAGGCAGGCGTCCCGGTCATCCTCGATGCCGGGATCGGCACGGCCAGCGACGCGGCGTTCGCCATGGAACTCGGCTGTGACGCCGTCCTGATCGCCTCGGCCATCACCCGCGCGGCCGACCCCGAACGCATGGCACACGCCATGCGGCTGGCGGTGGCAGCCGGGCACGCGGCGCGGACATCCGGGGGCATCCCCCGCCGCTGGCATGCCACCGCGTCGAGCCCGGCGGCCGGGCTCCCGGAGCCCCCCGCATGATGGTGCCACGCGTCCTCACCGTCGCCTCATCCGACTCGGGTGGCGGTGCCGGTATCCAGGCTGATCTCAAGGCGTTCGCCCGCTGCGGCGCTCACGGCATGTCGGCGATCGTCGCCCTGACCGCGCAGAACACGGTGGGTGTCACCGCCGTCCATGAACTGCCACCGGAGTTCGTGCGGGCCCAGATCGACGCGGTGCTCGACGACATCGGGGCGGACGCCGCCAAGACAGGCATGCTGTTCTCCGCCCCGCTGATCGAGGCCGTCGCGCAGGCCCTGGCGCCGCGCCGCCTGCCGCTGGTCGTCGACCCCGTCATGGTCGCCAGTTCCGGGAGCCGGCTGCTGCGCGAGGACGCCGTCGACACCCTGATAGCGCTGCTCTTCCCCCTGGCCACCGTGGTGACGCCCAACCTGGTGGAGGCGCAGGCCCTCACCCAGCAGGCGACCGAAGACCGGGCCGTGCTCGCTGAGCGCCTGGTCGCGATGGGTGCCCCCGCCGCTCTGGTCACCGGCGGCCACGGCACCGAGCCGGTCGACCATCTCTTCGACGGCTCGCGGCATGTAACCATCCCGGTCGCCCGCCACCCCGTCGCCGCGACCCATGGGGCCGGCTGCACGCACTCGGCGGCGCTGGCAGCCGGGCTGGCAGCCGGGCTGCCGCTGATCGAGGCGGCCCGGCGGGCGGCCGCCGTCGCCGGCGA
The DNA here is from genome assembly GCA_003541285.1 of Actinomycetota bacterium. Taxonomy (GTDB): domain Bacteria; phylum Actinomycetota; class Actinomycetes; order Streptosporangiales; family Streptosporangiaceae; genus UBA9676. The sequence continues at coordinate 2,479 of DPMS01000307.1, read as the reverse complement.
CGCGGTGGCTCATGGCCTTGCCGGGCTCGGCCGCGGCGACGGCCCGGTCCACGTCCTGCACCAGGGAGCAACGTGATGAGTGACAGCTTCACCGGCCAGTTGTGGGAAAGTATCAGCGGGATCTACGATGCCATCCTGGCCCACCCGTTCCTGACCGGGCTGACCGACGGCAGCCTGCCGCCGGACTTTTTCGCGTTCTATGTCGTACAGGATGCGCTCTACCTGCGCAAATACGCCGAGGCGCTGGCCGCCGTCGGCACCCGCGCGCCAGATGCCGCCGGGAGCGAGATGTTCGCACGCCACGCAGCGGACGCGATAGCGGTCGAGCAGGCGCTGCACGGGTCGCTGCTGGCCGAGCTCGGCATCGACCCGGCCACGGTGGCCGCGGCCGAACCGGCGCCCACCACGCATGCGTACACCAGCCATCTCCTCGCCACCGTCAGCGGCGGGTCATACGCCGAGGGGGTCAGCGCGGTGCTGCCCTGCTACTGGATCTACTGGGAGGTCGGCAAGGAACTGCTGCGGCGCGGCTCACCCGACCCGCGCTACCAGCGGTGGATCGACACCTACGGCGGTGAGGAGTTCGGCGGCGTCGTCCGGGAAGTGCTCGCCGTCACCGACGGGCTCGGCCACGCTCTCCCGCCACCCGAACGCGCCCGTGCGCACCAGCACTTCCGCACCTCAAGCCGTTACGAATGGATGTTCTGGGACATGGGTTACCGGAAAGAGCGCTGGCCGGTCTGACGGACAGCCTGACAGCGGCGCTATGGTCACCCTCACTGGAGGGCGACGCGGCCGGCTGGCAGGGGGAGCGCAGTGACGACAGGTAACTTCCTTGCTGCCGCGGACTGGTATGCCCAGCTTCCGTCGGTCTTCACCGCCGCTGGCGCGTTCATCACCGCCCCCGATGGGCGGGTGCTGCTGGTCAAGCCCAACTACCGGGACTACTGGGGGCTGCCCGGCGGGATATGCGAGCACGCGGAGCCTCCCCATCTGGCCTGTGCCCGGGAGGTCCGGGAGGAACTCGGGCTCGACCTGGCCATCGGCGCCCTGCTGGTGATCGACTGGGTGGCGCCCGACGGTGACCGGCCCGATCCGATCATCTACCTGCTCTTCGACGGCGGCGTCCTTGGCGACCCGGCCGGCATCCGGCTCCAGCACGAGGAACTGGACGGCTATGAGTTCGTTGACCCCGCCGAGGTAGCCGGGTACCTGCCGCCGTTCGCGGCGCCCCGCGTGCCCGCCGCGCTGGCGGCACGGGCATCGGGCTCGGCCATCTACCTGCCGGCGCCGGCTTGAAGCATCCCAACCCGTCGGCCGCCTGGGCTAGCGCGTTTCCGGGGTGGTCACGTCAGCAGCGCCGCCGCCGTCCAGTTGACCCTGCCCGGCGAGCGGACCTGGGATTCGGGGATGTAGCGCCAGGTGCAGACGGCAGCCAGGACCATGGCCGGCAGCGGAATCCAGAACAGCCAGTGCCAGTTCAGGTGCTCGTCGATGAGGCCACCGACGACCAGCCCGAGGCCGCCCCCGACGCCAAGGATGGCGGACATCAGCCCGCCGCTCCCCGCGACCCGGTGGGCGGGAACTCGTCCCGGGCGATGGAGAGCGAGAGCGGGAAGATGCCGCCCGCCACTCCCTGGATGATGCGGGCCGCGATCAGCGCCGGCAGCGAACCGGATACGGCGGCGAGCAGGGTCCCACTGGCGAGTGCCAGCAGGGTCCACACCAGCAGCCGCTGCTTGCCGTACATGTCACCGAGCTTGCCAATAATCGCCGTACCGACCGAGGCCGAGAGCAGGAACCCTGTCAGCAGCCAGGTGACACCCGTCTCGCTGGCATGCAGGCTGCGCTGCAGCGCCGGCAGCGCTGGGATCACCGCGGGACTCAGGACCGCGTACGCAAGGGCCGCGAGCGACAGGACAGCGAGGATTACGTTCGGGTGGACGCGCTGAGCCTCGCGCGGTCCCGGCAGCATCCAGTCACTGTAACTGAATGACCTGCTGCGGCATTGGGCACCTTCCAGGGCGGCAACAGCATCAGCCAGGCAATCACCACCGGGCCCTGACTGTGACAGCGCCGCTGCTCATCATGATGGCGGTCATCAGGATCTGGCTCGCTCTGGCCCACATTCCGTGATGGGGCAGGGTCTCGCTGGCCGCGGTGAACACGCTGGCGCCCCCGGGTATCAGATCTTTGATGCGGGTACGCGCGGCGGCGTCGTCGAGGATTTCGACGGTGAAACCGTGTGCCGTCAGCGCAGCGGCCGCCCGCTCCAGGCGCTGCGCGGGCGCCGGGTCGGCGAACAGTGTTGCCGGAATCGGGGTCGTCATGGATGAGCCGGTCATCATGTCGCTGAGCTTGCTGTTCGCTGGATGGTGTGTTCTTCTCAGCAGTACGACGACACAACCCCACCGAACGTCAGGCGGCGCGCCGGCCTCACAGTTCGGTGCGCTGTCTCGTCGACCTGGTGAGGGCAGAT
>DPMS01000284.1 GCA_003541285.1 Actinomycetota bacterium | reverse complement strand
GACCGGGCGTGCGTGGAGGAGTGCCCGGTCGACTGCATCTACGAGGGGAAGCGGAGCCTGTACATCCACCCCGACGAGTGCGTGGACTGTGGTGCCTGCGAACCGGTCTGCCCGGTGGAGGCCATTTACTATGAAGACGACGTACCAGCCCAGTGGGAAACATCCAGCAAGGACAACGCCCGTTTCTTCGCCGACCCGCTGCCAGGACGGGCGGCNNCGGGTGGACGCGGTCATGCGGGCGGGCCAGGCCGAGGTGGAGTGGCGCGCGGTGGAGCATGACCCGCGGCTTGCCCTCACCGGCACGCCCAGCAGTATCGGCTCCCAGTCCTGGGAGCGTGAACTCGCTGAGGTCGCCGGACTCGCCCAGCCAGGCGAGGAGCCGCCGGCCACGGTCCCGCCGCTGATCAGCAACACGGGTGCGGCAGTCGCCGCGTATGCCGAAGCCGTCACCGACGGCGTCCAGCACCAGTTGCGGCGCCGCCTGTTCGAGGAGATCTGGGTACGCCAGCGCCACCTCGGCAGCCCGTACGAGGTGCGGCAAGTAGTCCGCCCCCTGATGTATCCGGCCGGGCCGCGAGCCGAGCACCTGGCCGTCCCTGATCTGCCGGCCCGCGTCCTGCACAGCGCCCGTCCCGCGGTGCTGCCGCGCCTGTCCGGCTGCACGATCGCTCCCGATGGCGGGCCCCTGACCACACAGGGGTATCAGCGGATCCGGCAGTGGCGCCGGGAGTGGCTGTCGGGATCGGACGGCGTGGTTCCCGCACTCACCCTCGCCGACGGCGCGCTGTCCGGCGTCGCCGCGCTGGCTCATCTGGCAGATCTTGCCGCGAAGGCACCGCCAGGCGCCGGGGTGCCGCTCACGACTGGCATCTAGTTACTACTATTGCCTCTCAGGTAAATTGGCCGGGTGGCCAAGCGCGCATGGGTGGATCCCGGGCCCGCACCGCCGCTCGGCGAGAGCCGGGCGCGGGTGCTGGAAGTGCTGCGTGCCGCGGGTGACCCGGTCGGCGTGCAGGAGATTGCCGAGCGCACCGGGCTGCATCCCAATACCGCCCGGTTCCACCTCGACGGGCTGATCGGGGCGGGACTGGTCACCCGCGAAGCCGAGGAGCGCAGCCAGCCCGGCCGCCCGCGCACCGTCTACCGCGCCGCGCAGCCCGGACCGGGCATCGGCCTGCGCAGCTACCGGCTGCTCGCCGGGATCCTGGCAGGCCTGATCGCGGCCATGATGCCCGACCCGGTGCGGGCGGCGACCGACGCCGGCCAGGCGTGGGGGCGTTACCTGACCGACCGGCCCGCCCCGTTCCAGCGCATCGGCGGCGCCGAGGCGGACCGGCGGCTCACCCGCCTCCTGGCAGGCCTGGGATTTGTGGCTGAGTCGGAGCCAGGCCCGGCCGGGATCCAGATCAGGCTGCTGCATTGCCCGTTCCGCGAGGTCGCGCAGGAGCACCAGGCGGTTGTCTGCTCACTGCACCTGGGCCTGATGCGGGGCGCCCTGGCGGAAATGGCCGCTCCGCTCACCGTGGACCGGCTCGACCCGTTCGTCGAGCCCAGCCTCTGCCTGGCCCACCTCAGCGCGCAGCCAGACGATGGCAAGGGCCAAGGGGCTCCCTGTGCGTGACGTTGCGCCTGCTGGCCTCGGCCGGATCGCCGTGGTAGGAGTTGAGCGACCTGGGTGGCGGCCTGAAATCAGCGACGATGAGGTGTTATGGCCGGACGTTCCCCTGGATCTGCGGGCGATGCTGGTGACTCCCGGGCCGCGCGGGAGGAGGACATGCTGGCACCGTTGCTGCCCGCCGGTGAACCAGTGGAGTCGATGCTGCGCCGCGCACAGTACTTCCTGCCTGGGCGCCCGACTCCCGACTTCCGCGAGGTCCACCGCAGCGATGCCCGTGGCGCCGAGGCGTTCTACCGGGAGCGGTGGCGGCACGACAAGGTGGTCCGGTCCACGCATGGCGTGAACTGCACAGGTTCGTGCTCGTGGAAGGTGTACGTCAAGGACGGCATCATCACCTGGGAAACCCAGCAGACCGACTACCCCTCGACCGGCCCGGACTCACCGGAGTACGAGCCGCGGGGCTGCCCGCGCGGAGCGTCGTTCTCCTGGTACACCTACTCGCCATCGCGCGTGCGCTATCCCTATGTGCGCGGGCCCCTGCTGGCGATGTGGCGCGAGGCGCGGGCACGGCTGTCCGATCCCGTCGCCGCCTGGGCGGAGATCACCGGCGACCCGGGCAAGTCCGCCCGGTACAAGCGGGCCCGGGGCAAGGGCGGCTTCGTCCGGTCCACCTGGCCCGAGGTGAGCGAACTGATCGCTGCCGCGCACGTGCACACGGTCAAGGAGTACGGCCCGGACCGGGTGGTGGGCTTCTCCCCGATCCCGGCCATGTCGATGGTCTCCTACGCGGCAGGCACCCGGTTCCTGTCGCTCATCGGCGGCACGATCCTGTCCTTCTACGACTGGTACGCCGACATGCCGATCGCCTCCCCGCAGGTGTTCGGTGACCAGACCGACGTGCCGGAATCGGGCGACTGGTGGAATTCGTCCTACCTGATGATCTGGGGCACCAACCTGCCGATCACCCGCACCCCGGACGCGCACTTCATGACCGAGGCGCGGTACCGGGGGCAGAAGGTGGTCGTGGTCTCCCCGGACTACTCCGACCACACCAAGTTCGCCGACGACTGGCTGGCCGCCGCACCGGGCACCGACGGCGCGCTGGCGATGGCGATGGGCCACGTCATCCTGGCTGAATTCTTCCGCGACCGGCAGGTCCCCTATTTCACCGGCTACGTCAAGACCTACACCGACCTGCCGTTCCTGGTGACGCTCAGCGAGCGCGGGGGTGCCTATGTGCCCGGCCGTTTCCTGACCGCCGCCGATCTCGGGGACACCGCCGAGGGTGCTCCCCACAAAACCGTGCTGCTGAACGCTGCCACCGGGCAGCCCTACGTCCCCAACGGGTCACTCGGTTTCCGGTTCGGCGAATCCGGGCTGGGCCGGTGGAATCTCGATCTCGCCGGCGTCGACCCGCTCCTGAGCCTTTATGGCCATAGCACGGCGCCCGGAGGCGCGGTGGCGGCCGAGACTGGCGCAGCAGCGGGACCGCCGGTCGAGGCTGTCCCGGTTGACCTGCCCCGTTTCGATGTGGGGGAGACCGAGGGCGGGTCGGTGATCCGGCGCGGTGTGCCGGCCGTCCGGGTCGGCGGTCACCTGGTGACGACGGTGTTCGACCTGCTCATGGCGCAGTACGCGGTCAAGCGGGAGGGCCTGCCCGGCGAGTGGCCGGCCGGTTACGGCGATCCGCAGCCCTACACCCCGGCCTGGCAGGAGCGGATCACTGGCGTGAAAAGGGCGGACGTGATCAGCGTCGCGCGCCAGTTCGCCGACAACGCCGACAAGACGCACGGCAGGTCGATGGTCATCATCGGCGCGGGGCTGAACCACTGGTATCACATGGACATGAGCTACCGCGCGATCATCAACCTGCTGGTGATGTGCGGCTGCGTCGGGCAGTCCGGCGGCGGCTGGGCGCACTA
>DPMS01000287.1 GCA_003541285.1 Actinomycetota bacterium | reverse complement strand
CTGGGAGCACCCGGCAGTAGTCCCGCCGTTCGGCGCGGCCCCGCACCGCGGCGGCTGCGCCTGCGGCGGGGGCGGCAGCCATCATGTCGTGCACATGCGCGGCAACCGCGGGCAGCACCTGCACGTTGTACGGGGCGATCATCCTGGCGAGCATCTCGCCGGCGTAGCCGGCCATGCCCTCCCGCAGCAGCCGGTCGGCCACCTCGTTGCGGAACGTTTTGCCCTCGTCGGTCTCGGCCTGCGGTGAGGTGTCGGCCAGCAGCAGTCCACGGATCCGGTGCGCAAAGAGCCGGTAGCATTCCATCACGATCTGCCCGCCCATGGACAACCCACCCAGCACCACGTCGCCAACGTGGAGACGGTCGAGCAGGGCCGCGATGTCGCAGGCGAATGTCTCCATCGGGGTCCGGCCCGCCACCACCGTGGTGTCACCGTAGCCACGCAGGTCGGGGACGATGACCCGCCAGCCCGAACGAGCGAACTCGGTGACCTGCGGCGCCCACATCGACCGGTCGAACGGGTGGCCATGGATGAGCACCAGGGGCGGGCCATGACCCTCGTCCTCATAGCCAACGGTGATCCCGTTGACCGCCGCCATCCTCATCAGGCAAACCTTTCCTGCGGCCTGTGCCCGCCGGACACGCACGCGCCCGGGTGTCATTGCCCGGCCCGGACCCAGCGGGTGGGAGCTGGCCTTACCGGCATGCCGAGCATAGAAACCACCTCGCACCAGGCCAAGATCCAATCTTGTGATCGTGGCCTGCGCCAGGGGTAGCGTGCATGCTGTGATCGAAACCACCTGGCTGGATGCTACGGCGCAAGCGGATCTTGTCCGACGTGGCGAGGTTGGCCCACTGGATCTGGTGGAGGCGGCGATCGCCCGCATCGAGGCGCTCAACCCGCAACTCGATGCGGTGATCCGGACCCGGTTCGACCGGGCGCGGGCGGAGGCGGCAGGCCTACTGCCCGATGGCCCATTTCGCGGCGTGCCGATCCTCTTCAAGGATCTCGGCTGCTTTGTGGCGGGTGAGCCGACGGCGTTTGGCCTCGGGCCGCTGCGAGAGCTGGCCTGGCCGGTGACGTCCTATCTCGCGGAGCAGTTCCTGGCGGCCGGCTTCGTCCCGCTGGGCCGCACCAACGTGCCGGAGTCCGGCACGACGGTGACCACGGAGCCGCGGAGCTTCCCGCCCGCCCGTAACCCGTGGCATCCCGGTTATTCCACCGGTGGCTCGTCGGGCGGGTCGGCGGCCGCGGTGGCCAGCGGCATGGTGGCGGTGGCCCACGCCAGCGACGGTGGCGGCTCCATCCGTATACCCGCCAGCGAGTGCGGGCTGGTGGGGCTCAAGCCGACCCGGGGGCGGGTAAGCCAGGGCCCGCTGATCGGGGAGGCCTGGGCCGGTGGCGTCATCGACGGCGCCGTGACGCGGACCGTCCGCGACGCGGCTGGCGTGCTGGATGTGATCAGCGCGCGCATGCCGGGCGAGCCCTACTATGCGCCGCCGTTGCCGCGCCCGCTGGGGCTGGAGGTCGGCGCCGACCCGGGCCGCCTGCGGATCGGGGTAATCGACCGGCCAGGCGGTCAGATGTCCCTGGACGACCCGCAGTGCCGCGAGGCGGTGGCCGGCGCGGGGCGGCTGCTGGAATCGCTCGGTCACCATGTCGAGGAGTCCGCGCCCGATGGGATGTTCGAGCACGAGTTCGCCAGGCACTTCAACACGATCATCGCGGCGGACACGGAAACGGCGTTCCGCGCCTTCGAGATGCTGCTCGGGCGCCCGATCGCCGACAGCGAGATCGAGCCGCGCAACGCCAGTTACCGGCATGCCGGCCGGGCACTCGGCGCGGTGGCGTACCTGCAGAGCCGGGAATGGCTGGGGATGTGGGCACGCCGCATGGCGCACTGGTGGACCGAGCACGACCTGCTGGTCACCCCCACCCTGGGCGCACCGCCACCCCAGCTTGGCTGGTTCACTGCCGGCGGTCCAGAGCATGAGGGCGGGCGGATCGCCAGCTTCATCCCCTACACCGCGCAGTTCAACATGACCGGCCAGCCTGCCGTGAGCTTGCCCCTGCACTGGACACCCGGCGGCCTGCCGGTCGGCGTGCAGTTGGTCGCGGCCTACGGCCGGGAAGATGTGCTCATCCAGGTCGCCAGCCAGCTGGAACAAGCCGCGCCATGGGGCGGCCGGCGTCCACAGGTACGGCCCGGCCGGTGAGATGCTGCGGAACTTGGGTGGCGGGCCGATGATTTTTGCCAGCGTGGGAAGTCGGCACTAGTGGAGATCGAGAACCCTGGCAGGGGGCATCCATGACCGAGCCGAAGACTTACACCCTGGACGTGCCGGGCGCCGTCCTGCACTACGACGTCCGGAGCAGCGATTCCAGTACCCGGCCGGTCCTGCTGCTCTTCGGGTCGCCGATGGGTGCCGGGGGGTTCGCCGCCCTGGCCGGGCACTTCGCTGACCGTACGGTCGTGACCTACGACCCCCGCGGGGCGGAGCGCAGCAAGCGTACCGACGGCGCCTTGCAGTCCACGCCCGACGAGCACGCGGACGATCTGCACCGGCTGATCTCCGCGCTGGACACCGGGCCGGTGGACATGTTCGCCTCCAGCGGTGGCGCCGTCAACGCGCTGGCCCTGGCGGCCAAGCACCCGGAGCAGGTCCGGACGCTCGTGGCGCACGAGCCGCCAGCCGCCCAGGAACTGCCGGACCGCGAGCCGGCACTGGCGGCGTGCGTGGCCATCCATGAGACGTACCAGCGCAACGGCTTCGGCCCGGCGCTGGCCAAATTCATCGCGCTCGTCAGCCACCAGGGGCCGATCCCGGCCAGTTTCGCTGACCAGCCCGCTCCCAATCCCGCCGATTTCGGGCTGCCGACCGAGGATGACGGCTCCCGGGACGACCCGCTCGTCGGGCAGAACATGATTTCGTGCTCCCACTACCAGCACGATTTCGGCGCGCTCCGCGCAGCATCGACCCGTGCCGTCGTCGCCGTCGGAGCGGAATCCAGCGAGATGATGGCTGGCCGCGCGGGCGTGGCCGTGGCCGGGCGGCTCGGGACGACTCCCGTCACCTTCCCGGGCGGCCACGACGGATTCCTCGGCGGCCAATACGGCAGCACCGGCGATCCGGCCGCTTTCGCCACCACCCTGCGCAAGGTCCTCACCGACTGACGGTCTCCTTCCTCCGGGCGCTCACCAGTTGGAGCCGTGGGACGTCGATCGAGTGACCACCCGCCTGGGCTGCGTGAGCGTGCGGCCCGGATCGCCGCCGAAGTGAGGCCGGATTGCCCCCCGGACTGGCCGGGGCCACGGCCCTGGAACGTCTGATGCCGTGGTTCTTTCTCGCTGGTCCTCGTGAGTGGCAGCTGTACCCGCTGCGGGTGATGCGCAATCGCGTGGGCTGACGAATGCTCCAGGTACAGACGGTGGTCGGCAGGCGCCCGCTAGCGGCCTGGAGCCGGACCGAAGGAGGATCAGACATGGCCATTGGACCGGTACAGCTCATCGTGCTGGGGTTCAGCCACCCCGATTTTCACGGCGAGGTGATCGCCGAACTCGAGCGGCTGCGTGAAAGCGACACGGTACGCGTGATCGACTCCATCGCCGTCTACAAGGATGCCGAGGGCGAACTCGAGGTCGAGCACCTCAGCAACCTGACCGAGCAGGAAGCGATCGAACTCGGCACCAAGATCGGCGCGCTCATCGGCCTTGGGATCGAGGGCGAGGAAGGCGTGGAGGCCGGCGCGATCACGGGCGCGGAACAGGCCGCCGCCGAGGGCGTCGAGGTGTTTGGCGGCGCGGAGGAGTGGGACGTGCTGGCCGACATCCCCAAGGACTCCGCGGCCGCGCTGATCCTGCTGGAGCACCACTGG
>DPMS01000308.1 GCA_003541285.1 Actinomycetota bacterium | reverse complement strand
GGGCGCCGAGCGGCATGACCGCCGCGCAGCCCGCCCGCTCGAGCTGCCCGGCCAGGACAGGGTCGTCGCTGGTGTACGGCAGGACTGTGAACCCGTCGCCGACCAGCAGCCGCGCAGCTTCCAGCAGCTCCACCGGGTCGGGCAGCAAGGTGGTGTCGTCGGCCACCACCTCCAGCTTCACCCAGTCGGTGCCGAGCGCCTCCCGCCCGAGCCGGGCGGTGAACAGCGCTTCGCTGGCGGTGTGGCAGCCCGCGGTGTTGGGCAGGACCTGGACGCCCGCCTGCTGCAGCGTGCCGAGCAGCGAGCCCGCTCCGCCGGGCGCGACACGGCGCATGGCGACGGTCGTGAGCGCGGTCCCGGAGGCACCGAGGACCCGCTTCAGCACCTCCAGGCTGGGCACTCCACCGGTCCCCACGATGAGCCGGGAACTCAGGGTCCGGCCGGCCAGCACCCAGGGCTCCCCGGCCACCAGCCCGCCGGCTGGCGCTGCGGGCAGTCCGGCCGCGGTATCGTTCTGCAACTCTGTGCCGGTCATGTCATCCTCCCTGCACGGCCGTGACGACCTCAACCCTGTCCCCGTCCGAGAGCAGCGTCCCGCCCCAGGCGCGGCGGGGCACGACCTCGCCGTTGACGGCTGCCGCGACACCGCTCACGAGTTCGGTGACGGTGGCGACCATCTGCTGCACAGTGGTGCCGGCCGGCACCTCATGCGGCTCGCCATTGACGATCACCTGAACGCTCATGTTGACCCCGCCTGGACCATGAATCGCCGCGGTGAGAACGGTTCCCATTCCAGGGCCGGCCGCTGGCCGGTGAGAAAGGCGACGGCAGCGTCCGCGGTCACCGCGGACAGCAGGATGCCGTTGCGGTAGTGCCCGGTCGCCATCAGCAGCCCGCCGATACCGGTGGCGCCCACGACCGGCCCGTTGTCGGGGGTTCCGGGCCGCAGCCCCGCGCAGGTCTCGGCAAGGGCCAGCTCGCTGGTGACAGGGAGCACGCTCATGGCGTCGCGCAGCAGGTCGTGCACGGCCCCCGCGGTCACCGTCCGGTCGGGACCACGCTCCTCCGACGTGGCACCCACGATCATCTCGCCGTCAGCCCGTGGCACGAGGTAGACGTCGGTCCCGCGTACCACTGCCCGCACCGTGTGGCTGAGCACAGGTGGCATCCCCGTAGGGTGGCGCAGGCGGAGCAACTGGCCCTTGACCGGCCGGACCACGCCGCGCAGCGGCCCGGGCAGCCCCGCGATCTGGCCCGAGGCGTATCCGGCGGCGATCACGACAGTGGCACAGTCGATACCGCCGTCCGCGCTGCTGGCGGCACCGTCCGCGCCGACCCCGGGACCGTCCGCGCCGGCCCCGGCGAGCCGCACACCGCACACCTTCCCGCCGTGGATGCGCACTTCCGTCACCCGGTCGTGGACGGTCCGCACCCCGGCGGCCTGCATCGCCTGGCGCAGCGCGCCGGCATACCGCCGGTTGTCGACCGACCAGTCACCTGCGAACAGGAAGCCGCCTCGCACATCCGGCGCCAGGAACGGCTCCAGCCTGCGGCATTCCCGGCTGTCCAGTTCCTCCGCGTCGAGCCCCAGCGACCGGCGGAACGCTGTCAGCCTCACCAGCGCGGCATGGTCACCGGGATCGTAGGCCACGGCCAGCGTGCCTTCGCGGCGCAGGCCGACGTCCCGGCCTGTCGCCGCTTCGAGTTCGGCCGCGAACGGTCCAAACCGCCTGACGGCCAGCAGGTTGAGCGCGAGCAGCGCGTCCTCGCCGAACAGGCTCTCCGACACCGGCGCCAGCATTCCCGCGGCGACCTGCGACGCGGCGTCACCAGACTCGGGATCCACGACGATCACATCGAGCCCGGCACCTGCGGCACGCCAGGCGATCGCGGTCCCGATGACACCGCCACCGGCCACGACGATGTCTGCGGTAACAGCCAAGGTGGGCTCCCTTCGCCGGCATTACCCGGATCAGGTNNGGCCCATTCTAAGGCCACCGCAGACCCGTTTCCCTGGCGGTGATTTGATAGCGCGGTGACGAACCAGCCGACCGGGGCTGCCCCGGGGCACCAGCCGGGGACGGCAACCGCGCCGCTGACAGCGGACCTGCGGGCACGCCTGATGGACGCCCGGCTCTACCTCTGCACCGACGCCCGCCGGTCACAGGGTGACCTGGAACAGTTCCTCGACGCGGTGCTGGGCGCCGGGGTCGACATCGTGCAACTGCGGGAGAAAGGACTCGAAGCGCGGGAGGAACTCGGCCTGCTGGAGGTTTTCGCCGACGCCTGCCGGCGGCACGGCCGCCTGCTCGCGGTGAACGATCGCGCCGATGTGGCTCTCGCGGCGGGCGCCGACGTACTCCACCTGGGGCAGGACGATCTCCCGGTGCCGGTCGCGCGGCGCATTCTCGNNCCCCTGGTTCGCGATCGGCGGTATCAGTCTCGGCCGGCTCGGCGACGTTCTCGCCGCCGGGGCCACCCGGGTGGTGGTGGTCCGGGCCATCACCGAAGCCGATGATCCTGCCGCCGCTGCCCGCGCGTTCGCCCAGCGGCTGCGGACAGCGGGGTAACGCCAGCGTTTCTGTCCCGGTATGCGCCAGAACGCTGACCGGGCGGGGACGTTCGCCCCTGGCGGCTGGACCGGGCGGGGGCAAGCCTGGAGCGCAAGGAGTGCGGAAC
>DPMS01000306.1 GCA_003541285.1 Actinomycetota bacterium | reverse complement strand
CCGCGAGACGGGCGACGAGGCCACCCCGATGCGGGCGATCGCCCGCGAGGCCGGGGTACCGACCGGCAACGCCTACTACTACTACTACGACTACGGCTCCAAGGAAGAACTCATCCGCGAGTTCTATGCCCGCAACCAGGCCGAGCACGAGGCGGCCTGCCGGCCTGTGCTGGCCGCCGGGACCGAGTTCGCGGCCCGGCTGCGCGGCACGCTCCGGGCGCTGATCGACGTGATGAGCCCCTACCACGCCTTCGCCGCCAAGTTCTTCAAACACGCGGCCGGGCCCAGCAACCCGCTGAGCCCGTTCAGCAGCGAATCGACGGTCCGGGCAGCCGCGCTGGCCCTGTACCGCGAGGTCTTCGACGGCTCACCGGTGAAGCTGGACCCGGGCCTGCGCGCCGAGCCACCCGAGTTGCTGTGGCTGTACTCGCTGGGCATCGTCATGTTCTGGGTGCACGACACCTCCCCCGGCTGCGCCAAGACCTACCTGCTGATCGATCGCACCGTGCCGCTGGCCGGCCGGCTGGTGTCGATTTGACGTCCTCCCCGGTCCTGCGCCCGGCGCTGGCCGACGTCATCACGATCATCGAGGAGATACGCACCTGACAGCAGCCCGGGCCTGGCGGTTATGGTGGCCACATGCCGGATCGACGGGAGGTCCTGGAGGTGGCGGGCCGCTCGGTGGTGGTCACCAACCCGGGCAAGGTGTATTTCCCCGCCGCCGGCCACACCAAGCTGGACCTGGTTCAGTACTACCTGAGTGTGGCCGAGGGCGCCGTGCGGGGGGTCGCTGGGCGGCCGATGGTGCTCAAACGGTTCGTGAACGGCGCCGACGGGGAGGCGTTCTTCCAGAAGCGGGCGCCGGAGTCGCGGCCGGAGTGGACCGAGACCATCACGCTGAGCTTCCCATCCGGGCGCACCGCCGAGGAGATCGTGGTCCGCGACGCCGCCCAGCTCGCCTGGGTGGCCAACCTGGGCTGCATCGATCTCAACCCGCACCCGGTCCGGGCCACTGACCTCGACCACCCCGATGAGCTGCGGGTGGACCTGGACCCGGTCCCCGGCGTGGAGTGGCAGCAGATCCTCCAGGTCGCCCTTGTCGCCAGGCAGGCGCTGGCCGACTTCGGCCTGACCGGCTGGCCGAAAACCTCCGGCTCGCGCGGCTTCCACATCTACGCGCGGATCGAGCCGCGCTGGACCTTCACGGAGGTCCGCCGGGCCGCGGTGGCGCTCGCCCGGGAGATCGAGCGGCGGGCGCCCGACCTGGCCACCGCCAAGTGGTGGAAGGAGGAGCGCCACGGCGTCTTCGTCGATTACAACCAGAACGCCAAGGACAGGACGGTGGCCTCGGCGTACTCGGTCCGCCCCACCGCCGACGCCCGGGTGTCGGCACCGCTGGCCTGGGATGAGGTGCCCGGCTGCCGGCCGGAGACCTTCACCCTCACCACCATGCCGGAGCGGTTCGCCGCGATCGGCGACCCCTGGGCGGGCATGGACAAGACGGCGGGCTCGCTGGAGCCACTGCTCGCCCTGGCCGCCGAGCACGAGGCAGCCGGGCTGGCCGACGCGCCGTGGCCCCCGCACTACGGCAAGCAGGCCGGCGAGCCACCCCGGGTCCAGCCCTCGAAACGGCGGGCGGGCACCACCCCATCCCCTGCACCAGGCAAAACGAGCGGCCCGACCGGCCGCCGCCGGACCACCATGCCGCTGATCGAGGTGGCCCGCGCCGCCAGCGAGGCGGAGGCGCGCGAGGGCCTGGCGCGGTGGAGACAGCGCCACCCCGATGTCTGGCCGCTGCTGGAGCCCGCCGACATCCTGGTCGACTCCATGCGCGGCAGCAGTTCGACCTGGACCCGGATCCGGCTGAACCTGCAGCATGTTCCCGAGGACCAGCGCCCACCCCAGGAGGCGCTGGAGGTGGACTACGACCCCTGGGCCGGCTATCGCGGCCCCACGCCCCGCCCCGGCCGCCGGAATCAGCGACGCTAACGGGCGTGTGGCATGACCTCCGCGGCGATCAGTTCCAGATGATCCAGATCATGCAGATCCAGGACCTGCAGGTACATCCGGGACGCGCCAGCCGCGGCAAACCGGCCGAGTTTGTCCACGATCCGCCCGGGCGACCCGGTCAGCCCGTTCGCCTCCAGTTCGGCGACGTCACGGCCGATGGCCGCCGCCCGCCGCCGCACCTCGGCGCCGGTCCGCCCGCAGCACACCACCTGGCCGGCCGAATAGACCAGCGACGCCGGATCGCGGCCAGCTGCCTGGCAGGCGTCCCGCACCCGGCCGAACGCCGCCCGGGTCTCCCCGGGGCTGACGAAGACGATGTTGTACTCATCGGCGAACCTGGCCGCGAGCGCCGGTGTCCGGCGCGGCCCGTGCCCGCCGACCAGGATCGGCGGATGGGGCCGCTGCACCGGCTTGGGCAGCGCGGGTGAGTCGGTGAGCGCGTAGTAGGAGCCGTCGAAGGAGAACGTCTTGCCCTCTGGGGTCTCCCACAGCCCGGTGATGACCTCCAGTTGCTCTTCCAGCCGCTCGAAACGTTCCCCCAGAGCGGGGAACGGGATCCCGTAGGCGGAGTGCTCGGCACCGAACCAGCCGGTCCCCAGCCCGAATTCGACCCGTCCCGCACTCATCTCGTCCACCTGCGCCACCGCAATCGCCAGCGGTCCCGGGTAGCGGAAGGTGGCAGCGCTCATCAGGGTGCCGAGCCGGATCCGTGACGTCTCACGCGCCAGCCCGGCCAGGGTGATCCAGGCGTCAGTCGGCCCCGGCAGGCCACTGACGTCGCCCATCTTGAGGTAGTGGTCGGAACGGAAGAAAGCGTCGAAGCCCAGCTCTTCCGCTGCCCGTGCGACGGCCAGCAGCCGTCCGTAGTCGGCGCCCTGCTGTGGTTCGGTGAAGATCCGGAGCTGCATGGTCCCATCCTCGCCTATCCGGTCACGCGCGCCCGCGCCGGCCGCTCCGCTACCGCACGCTCAGACCGGTGCGAGGGTGGCGAGGCACTCCACATGATGGGTCATGGGAAAGGCGTCGAACGCTCGCAGGGCCTGGAGTTCCCAGCCCAGCCCGGCGAACACGGCGATATCCCGGGCCAGCGTGGCAGGGTCACAGGAGACGTACGCGACCCGGCGCAGGCGGCCGGCGGAGCCGCCCGCAGCCGGTGGCCGGACCAGATGCCGGATGACGCTGCGGCCGGCCCCAGCCCGGGGTGGATCGAGCACGGCCAGCCCCGCCTCCGGCCAGCCCTGCCTGGCAAGTGCGCTGGCCACATCGCCGTGGTGGACCCGCGCCCAGGGCCAGCCGCGCAGGTTGTGCCGGGCATCCCGGACCGCCCCCCGGTTACCCTCCACCCCGATCACCGCACCCTGCGGCCCGACCGCCTCCGCCAGCGCGCCCGCGAACAGGCCCGCGCCGCAGAACAGGTCCAGCGCCACATCACCGTCCGCTGGGCGCAGCGCGTCAAGCACGGCGATGGTCAGCGCGTCAGCCGCACCCGGGTGAACCTGCCAGAAGGTGCCGGCCCCGGCCCGCCAGGTCCGCCCGGTGGCGCGCTGGCGCAGGTACCCCCGCCCCTGCAGCGCGCTGAGCCGGTCACCCGGCCGCTGTTCCAGGACCGTCTCCGCCAGGCCGGCCAGCTTCGCCGCCGCCCGCTGGGCCGGGGACTCAGGCTGCTGGCCGCCTCCGCCCTCCGGGCGCCTTCCCTCCGCCGTGATGACCACGGCCCGCTCCCCCGAACCCGGGGAAACCGCCACCTCCAGCGATGCGATCTGCTCCCAGCGCTGCGCGGTCACGCCCGTGGTGCGCACCAGCGGGTGGGCGATGGGGCAGTCGCCGACCTCCACCACCTCGTGAGAACGGTGCCGGAGCAGCCCGGCCACCCCGCCAGGGCTTACCGAGAACCGGACCCGCGTCCGCCAGCCCAGGCCCCCTTCGTCACCGTTCAGCGGCTCGACCGTGACCTCCTGGTCAAGGCCGGCGATGCGCCGGAGCTGTTGCATGATCACGGCCGCCTTGAGCCTGCGCTGTGCCGCCGGGCTGGCATGCTGCCAGTCGCAGCCACCGCAGCCACCGGGCCGGGCGTGCGGGCACGGTGGCGTTACCCGGCCGGGCGAGGCCTGCACGATCTCGACCGCGTCCGCCCGCGCGAATCTGGCGGTGGCATCAGTGACCCGGGCGCGGACCAGCTCACCCGGCAGCGCGTGCCGGACGAACACCACCCTGCCCTCGGGCTGCCTGGCCACACACCAGCCACCATGAACGGCATCGCCGACAGTCAGCTCGATCAAGCCGTCCTGGCCCGGGCCGGCGGTGCTCGCGATCGCAGATTCCACAGTGCTCCTTTGCCCTGTCGCCCCCCAGTATGCCGGCCTGGAGTCGGACCACGCCCTGCGGGGGATTACGGTGGGCGGGCACCGTAGTCACTGGAGGGCGGCCGTGCACATCGTCATCATGGGATGCGGGCGGGTTGGCTCCACGCTCGCGCACATCCTGGAAGAACAGGGCCACTCGGTTGCCGTCATCGACCAGGACCGGGAAGCATTCCGCCGCCTGCGCTCGGGCTTCAAGGGCAAGCGGATCACCGGGGTCGGTTTCGATCAGGACGTGCTGATCGAGGCCGGCATCGAAGAAGCCGGCGCCTTTGCGGCGGTAAGCAGCGGGGACAACTCGAACGTGATCGCGGCCCGGGTGGTCCGCGAGTCGTTTGGCGTGGAACGTGTCGCGGCACGGATCTATGACCCCAGGCGGGCCGAGGTCTATCAGCGCCTGGGCATCCCCACCGTGGCGACGGTCCGCTGGACCGCCGACCAGATGCTCCGCCGTCTGCTGCCCGACGGCACTGAGCCGCTGTGGCGGGACCCGACCGGCGCCATCGTGCTGGCCGAGGTCGCCTACGCGGAGGAGTGGGTGGGTGAGAAGGTGCAGGCCCTGGAGGAGGCGGCGCGGGCCAGGGTGGCGTTCATCGCCAGGCTCGGCGAGGCCATGCTCCCGGTTCCGGGCACCGTGCTGCAGGAGGGCGACGTACTGCACGTCATCGCGGTGGAGAACGACCTGGAACGGATTGGGACGGCATTCGCCGCCCGCGACCGCCCGGGCGGGAGATCCCACGGGAAGGGAGCACACTGATGCGCGTCGCCATCGCCGGGGCGGGTGCGGTCGGCCGGTCGATCGCCAGTGAACTGCTCGACAACGGTCACGAGGTCCTGCTCATCGACAAGAGCCCGCGCTCGATCGCCGTGGACAGCGTGCCGAGAGCGGAGTGGCTGCTCGCAGACGCGTGCGAGATCACGTCGCTGGATGAGGCAGCACTCGAACGGTGCAACGTGGTGATCGCGGCCACCGGTGACGACAAGGTCAACCTTGTCGTGTCACTGCTGGCCAAGACCGAGTACGGGGTGCCGCGGGTGGTGGCCCGCATCAACCACCCCAAGAACGAGTGGCTCTTCAACGAATCGTGGGGTGTCGATGTGGCCGTCTCCACGCCCCGGCTGCTGTCCGCCCTGGTGGAGGAAGCGGTCAGCGTCGGTGACCTGGTCCGGCTGATGACCTTCCGCCAGAGCGACGCGACCCTGGTCGAGCTGACCATGGCCGACGACGCGCCGCTGACGGGCACCCGGATCGGGGACATTCACTGGCCCGCCGACACCGCCCTGGTGGCGATCCTGCGGGAAGGACGGGTGATCGTCCCCGAGCCCGATGACCCGCTCAGCGGGGGGGACGAACTGCTGTTTGTCACCAGCGAGAACGTCGAGGAGGAACTCGGCCGCCTGCTGGCGGGTGAGCGCTGACCACGGTCAGCTGGCAGCCGCGCGGGGCTGGCCACGGCTGGGGACCGCCATCTGCTCCCCCGTTACTGCGGCGGGCCGCCCGGCCCGAGCTCGTACCGAGGGTTGTAGATGACTTTCCGCCCGCCTTGCACGCTCAGCGTGCCCTCGACCGCGAGGACGCGGCCAGGCTCGATGCCGGTGATGTGGGTACGGCCCAGCCAGATGATCGTGACCTTGTCATCGCCGCCCCCGAGTTCGGCGCGCAGCACCGGTGGCCCTCCGGGGCCACTCGTCCGGACCTGGCCCACCGGGCCAGTCACCCGGACCCGCTGACGGTGCTCGGCGGGCGAAGCTGCTGTGACGATTCTCACAGGCTAAACGATATCGGGTTGATGTTAACCAGGCGTCACTGGCCAGCTGCTTCTGGTTACAAACGGGTTACGGGCATCCGCTTCCCCGGCCGGGCCGGGGCTGGCTGGCGGTCCCGGAGGTGGTTAGCGGGTCTCGGTGATCTCGGGGCCGCGCTCGAACGGTTCCAGCAGCCACCGGCCCTGCTCCTCCTGCCCGGCGGCGTGCTCGGCAAAGGCCTGCTGTGCCTGTTCGGGAAGCCGGATCTCCAGCATCTCCTTCGGCGGCACCGCGTGATCACCGCGGACGACGACGATGCCCGCGAATACCCGCTCCAGCGGCCTGGCAGGTTCCTCATGCCGGGCCGCTGGGCCGTTGATGAGGCCGCGCAGGAACCAGCGGGGCCCGTCCACTCCCAGGAGCCGGACCTGCTCCAGCGCGCCGCGCCGCGCACCGTGGACCGGCTCGGCGGGCGCGATCCGCGCCTTCAGTTCCACCCCGAACGGGCCGTCGGACTCGTGGCTCTCGCCACCGGTTCTGGCCACTTCGGCCGCGATCTCGTGCCTGACTTCGTCCCACAGGCCACCGCTGCGCGGCGCGGCGAAGGCCTGCAATTGCAGGCCGCTGTTCCCGTGGACCACCGTGACCCAGGCGGCCTGGTCCTCCATGACGGTGACCTGGATCTCGCAGCCTTCTCCCGCCGGCACGAGCAGGCTGCCGAAATCGACGCGCTCCTGGGCCGGAACGTCCTCATTCGCGTCCCAGGGACCTGACAGTTCCCCGGCCTCGCGGCCGGGCGGCTGAGCCTCATCCCCGGCTTCCGTGCCCTCCCAGGCGCCCGCCGTCCCGGCTGGCTCCGCCCCGGACAGGTCCGCGTCCTCACGGCGACGGCGACGGAACACTCCGACCCACTCCCTTACTGCCTCGCAGGCGTGTCATCCCTGCCTGCCCCGTCCGGTGCCCGGCCGGCCGCATGCCCGCCAGTGGATCCGAAACCGCCCTCGCCGCGCGCCGACTCCGGCAGCGACCCGACCTCGTAAAGCACCGGGCGGGCGACTTGCTGGATGACAAGCTGGGCGATCCGGTCCCCGCGCTGGAAACTGACCGCGTGACGGGCATCGGTGTTGAGCAGGGTGA
Organism: Actinomycetota bacterium; assembly: GCA_003541285.1. Taxonomy (GTDB): domain Bacteria; phylum Actinomycetota; class Actinomycetes; order Streptosporangiales; family Streptosporangiaceae; genus UBA9676. The sequence goes on along the minus strand of DPMS01000306.1, from coordinate 13,296 downwards.
CCCTGATCTCGCCACGGTACCCTGCATCCACGGTGCCGGGCGCATTGACGATGGTGACACCGTGCCGGGCGCCGAGCCCGGACCGGGGGTGAACGAAAGCCGCGTAGCCGTCGGGCAGGGCGATCGCGACCCCGGTGGGCACGACTGCCCGCTCGCCAGGTTCCAGGGTCACCGCTGCCGCAGCGAACAGGTCCAGGCCGGCATCGCCAGGATGAGCGCGCGCAGGCAGCGGCAGGCCGGGGTCGAGACGCTTGATGAGGACCGGAAGTTTCTGGTTCACGGTGGTGAACCCTACCGCCGCAACGGGGCCTGGCTCTGCGGATCGGCCTTTGGCGAGGGCTGTCCCGGGCTCCGGCCCCGCAAGTAGGGGCCCGCGCGGACAAGCGCTGCCGCGGTGGGTACCGCCACCGCCGCGCCGGCGATACCGGCGACCGCCGCTCCGACCGCGAGCACCAGGATGATCGCCAGCGGGTGGAGCCGGACCATCCGGCCAACCACGAGCGGCTGGAGCAGATGGCTTTCGAGCTGGTTCTCCAGGATGAAGATGACCACCAGCACCACCGCCGCGACCCACCCCCTGGTGCCCAGGGTGACGGCGACCGCCAGTGCCCCGGCTACCAGGATCCCGACCAGCGGGATGAACGCGGCGAGAAACACCAGGATCACCAGCGGGACCAGCAGCGGGACTCCCATCACCCACAGGGCGAATCCGATCACCACGGCGTGGATGGCCGCCACCGCGATGGTGCCGCGGACGTAGTACGTCAGAGCCTGCCAGGCGGCCGCCCCCGCCCCCCTGGCTCGCCGCTGGCCCTCCGGGCTGAGGAAGCCCACCAGAGCGGCCCAGATCCGGTCGCCGTCCTTGAGGAGGAAGAACGTGACGAACAGCATGAGGATCAGCCCGGCGAGGATCTCCAGGAAGATCCTTCCGCCGCTCAGGACCGTGCCGGCGACCGCCGACTGATGCTGCTTGAGGAAGGTCAGCAGCCGGTTGGACAACTGCTCCAGGCTGGACTGCCGGAAGCGGAAAGGCGGCCCTGCCAGCCATCTCTGCAGGTCATGGACGGTGTTTCCGAGTTCGCGGACCAGCGTCTGGTAATCAGCCGATGTCTGGGTGGCAGCCAGTACCGCCACTCCCGCCAGGACAGCGATCGCGGCGAGCAGCGTGCACCAGGTCGCGGCGAGCGCTGGCATTCCCCTGCGGCGCAGGCGCCGGGTCAGTGGCAGCAGCAGCGCGGTGAACAGCAGGGCGGCTATGAACGGCAGCACCACCAGCCGCAGCATGCTGGCCACCCGGAAGGTCAGGTAGACCACCACCCCGACCACCAGCAGGCGCCATGACCAGCCGGCGGCCAGTTGCAGCCAGCCCGGCACCTGCCCGGTGGTGCCTGTGCCCGGCTCCGCCCAGCCCGCCACCCCGGCGGTCTCGCCGCCCGGCGCGACGCCGTCCGCACCGGGCCCGGCGGGGCCGCTGTGGTCCCGGTGGCCGCGCCATCGCCGTCGCACCATCACATCCCCATGTAACCAACTACCTTGGTGTCATGCGTGTCTACCACGAACGCCTCTGGGTGCCGGTCCCCTGGTGGCTGCTGGGCCTGGTGGTGACCGTCCTTTTCGGCGCCGAACTGGCCGCCGGGTTCAGCTGGCCGGTGGCCGGGGCGATCTTCGCCGCCCTCGCAGGCGGCTGCGCAGCGATGTTCACCTCGTGGGGACGCGTGCGGGTCGAGGTGGCCGGGGATGAGCTCAGGGCCGGCGGGGCGCGCCTCCCGCTCGCCGCCGCCGGTCAGGTCAGCGCACTCGACCAGGCACAGACCCGGGCCATCCACGGCCCGCGCGCCGACCCGGCGGCCTTCCAGCTGATGCGCCCCTACCTGCGGCGGGCGGTGTACGTGGAGGTGACCGATCCGGGCCTGGGAACCCCTTACTGGCTGGTGGCAACGCGGCACCCCGGCGAACTGGCCGCTGCGATCGGCCGGACCCGGCCCGCTCCCCGCGCCGACGACGCCACCGTGGGATGATCGAGCGGCTGGCCCAGCGAGGACGGGGCACGGCAGCCGGAAGCAGAGAGGACTGGCATGTCAGACAATCGCGGGAACGGCGCCAGCAAGGCGCTGGGGGCCATCGCCGCCCTGGCCGCGGCCTATGGCACCCGCAAGGTCCTGACCTTCGGCTGGAAGCAGATCACCGGCAAGGAACCCCCCAGCGACCCCCACGATCCCCACGTGGGGATCGGCGAGGCGCTGGGCTGGGCAGTGGTGCTGGGGGTCGGCATCGAGACGGCCCGGCTGCTGGCCATGCGGGCCGCCACCAGGAAGCTGAGGATGGCGAACCACGCCGACACTGACTAAGCCTGCACGACCGCTGAGCATGTGTCACACTTGGTTGTCGTGACAGATCGTGACCGCTCGCGCCTGTCGTACAAGCTCGGCTACGCCTTCCGGCACCCGGGCCGCGTCGTTCCCTATGCGCGCCGCCGTGGCCGGGATGCCCTGCTGAGCCTGAAATCCGGCGACCATGTGAGCTACTACCGGGCGGTGATGAAGTCAGACGCGGCCCGCTGCGCCGAGGCCGCGGTCGGCAGCCACACCCACGAGTCATGGCTCAAGCTGGGCCAGCTGCAGTTCGACTATCTGCTCAGCCACGGCCTCCGGCCAAGCGACCGGATGCTGGAGATCGGCTGCGGCAATCTGCGGGCAGGCCGCCTGTTCATCGGCTACCTCGACCCTGGCCACTACTACGGCATCGACATCTCACCCGACATCCTCGTGGCCGCGCAGCGGACACTGTCGGACTTTGGCCTCCAGGCCAAGCTCCCGCATCTGACGCTGGTCGGCGACCTGAAACTGGAATTCCTGCCAGCCGCCGGGTTCACGGTGATCCATGCGCACAGCGTGTTCTCCCACTCGCCGCCCGAGGTGATTGAGGAGTGCCTGGCGCATGTCGGGCGGATCATGGCCCGCGACGCCATTTTCGACTTCACCTTCGACCGCACCGACGGTGCCGAGCACCAGGTCCTTCGTGAGGATTTCTACTACCGCACCCAGACCCTGGTCACGCTCGCCGGCCGGTACGGCCTCGACGCACGGCTCATGGAGGACTGGGAGCAGCTGCCGCACGCACAGTCCAAGATCCGGGTCACGCGCCGCAGCTGAACCGGGTTCACCTCACCGGCCGGCCAGGTCAGGTGGCCGAGCCCGCGGCGGCGCCGGTGACCCGGCCTCCCCAGCGTGCCAGGGCGGCGCCCAGGTCCAGCGGCGCGGTCATGCTTCCCTGCGCAAGCTCGCTCTCCCAGTCCTCCACCGGGACCCGCCACATCACCTCGAACTCGATCCCGCTCGGGTCCTTCGCGTACAAGGACTTGGAGACCCGGTGGTCGCTGGCACCGACCAGCGCACCGCGGGCACCCAGTGCCTGCCGGATCTCATCAAGCTCGGTCAGGGTGCCAACCTCCCAGGCCAGGTGGTACAGCCCCGGCTGCGGAGTGACGTCGGCGGGGATGGCGGCTCCACCTACCTCGAACAGGCCCAGGTCGTGGTCGTTCTCCGAGCCGGGTGCCCGCAGGAAGGCGGCACGGCCGGGGACCTCGGTCCTGATCTCGAGACCGAGGGTCGCGGTGTAGAAGTCCACGACACTGGCGAGGTCATGAACGTAGAGCACGGCGTGATTGAGGCGGCGCACAGCCATAGCGAGCCCTCCCGGCGAGAATCTGCTGTCAGGGAAAATGCTGCCCGGACCGCTCCCGGTTCCCGGCGGGCCCGCAAGCAGTCCGGTGGCCGGAGTGCGTCAGCGGCCGATCTGCTTACGGCGCCGGATCTCACGGAAGCGCCGCCGCTGGGCGGGATCGAGCATGAAGTAGGCGCCGACAGGAATCGCTACCCCGGCCACGATCACGATCAGCCCTAGCCAGAAGTTGAAAATCATCAAGATGAGGCCGACCACCCCGAGCCCGATGGCCGCCTTCGAGAAACCCGACACCTGTGCCTCCTCCTTGGCGAGGGAGTCATCTCCCGCGCCGCACGCCCAGGACCACTCCACACATCCTGGACTATTACTGCCAACGCCGGATGAGCTTCCGGTAGTCCGCTGCGGCGCCGGCTATCGCAGCGCGGACGGCAGGCCCGCCCCCGTCCCTGGTCGCGGCAACCGCCACGGCCTGCCAGGATGGTCCATGTGCCTGGGAGGAACCCATGACCTTGTCGCTGCCGATTGACGCCGACGCCAACGACCTGCTCTCCCGCAGCCCGCTGGCACTGCTGATCGCCATGCTGCTCGACCAGCAGGTGCCGCTGGAAAAAGCCTTCACCTCGCCCCGCGACCTGGTGCGGCGGCTGGGCCACGAGCCCACCGCCCAGGAACTGGCTGACTTCGACCCGGACGCACTGGCGGCGATTTTCAGCGAACGGCCCGCGCTCCACCGTTACCCCCGCGCGATGGCAGGCCGGGTGCAGCAGATGTGCCGCCTGGTCGTGGACGCCTACGACGGCGACGCCGCGAATGTCTGGGCGGGCGCCACCACCGGCACCGAACTGCTCGCCAGGATCTCGCAGCTGCCTGGTTTCGGCCCCGGCAAGGCCCGCATCTTCCTGGCCCTGCTCGGCAAGCAATACGGCGTCCAGCCCGAAGGCTGGCGGGAAACGGCCGGCCATTTCGGCGAGGAAGGCTCCCACTGCTCGGTTGCCGACATCACCGACAGCGATTCGCTGGCAGCCGTCCGCGCGTACAAGCAGAACATGAAAGCCGCCGCCAAGGCCACCCGCTAGCGGCACACAGGCCTAACGGATCCCGCGCCGCTTGAGGATCTCCGCAACGTCGCCGAGGTCGTCGTCGAGTCCGGCTGGAGCCTTGCCCTTCCCCGGCGTCAGCGCCTTGCCCGGCTTCCCGGCCGCGCCGTCGGAACCAGCCAGTGTCTTCCCGCTGGCCCGCTGCCCGGCGGCCGGCTTCCTGGACCGCCTGCGCCGCAGGCCCCCGGAGACGGCAAAACACACCACCGCCACGCCCGCGACGGCCACACCGAGCCAGACCCTGGGCGCGAACACGAAGGACGCCGCGAAATTGGTGATCGCGGTGCCGAATCGCCACAGCAGATCGAACGCACCGATCAGGGCCAGCGCGAGCGGCAGCAGCGACCAGGCAGCCCCCCGCAGCCCGGCCCCCGCACCCCGGCGGCGCCAGGCAAACCAGCTCGCGATAAGCCCGACCAGGGTCAGCGCGCCGCCCAGAGCGATCTGGCTGTAAACCGACATCGACATGGCACCTCCCCTGCATCGTGCCGTCCCCCTCATGGTCGCACACCACCGGGGGTGCGCCGGCCCTCAGCTGTTCTCGGGGAAGTGGCAGGCGACCTGGTGCCCGGGGGCCAATTCGACCAGCGGTGGCTGCTCGGTCTTGCACACCTCCTGCGCCTTCCAGCAGCGGGTGTGGAACCGGCAGGCCGGCGGCGGGTTCAGCGGGCTCGGCACGTCCCCGGTCAGCCGGATCCTTTCCCGGCGCTGGCGCCGGCCATCGGGCGCGCGGTGCACTGGCTCCGGGGAGGGCACGGCCGAGAGCAGGGCAACCGTGTACGGATGGCGCGGCCGTGCGTACAGATCGTCCCGGCTGGCCAGTTCGACCAGGTTACCGAGGTACATCACGGCGACCCGGTCACACACATGGCGGATCACTGACAGGTCGTGCGCGATGATCACATAGGTCAGCCCGAGTTCGGCCTGCAGATCACCGAGCAGGTTGATGACCTGGGCCTGGATGGAGACATCCAGGGCGGAGACGGGTTCGTCGGCCACGATGAGCTTGGGGCGCAGCGCGAGGGTCCGCGCGATACCGATCCGCTGCCGCTGGCCGNNGTGGTCGTCTTGCCGCAGCCCGACTCGCCCACGATTCCCAGGGTCTCGCCGGCTTTCACGGAGAAACTGACATCCTCCACACTGCGGACCAGCCCCACCCGGTGACGCAGGATGATGCCGCGGGTCACCGGGAAATGCTTGGTGAGGCCGGTCACGCTCAGCAACGCGTCCGTGACCAGAGCGCTGGCAGCTTTCACGTTGCCTGGCTGCGCGCTCACGTTTCCCCCTCGCGAGCCGTCCTGCAGCCCGGTCACGACGCCACCTTGTCCCGGTCCGCCCAGATCCGGCGCTGCTCGTCGGTGCTCAGGTGGCAGGCGACCATGTGGCCCGGGCCGACCGGGCGCAGCAGCGGCACCTCCTGCACGCACCTGCCGTTGTTCATGCCCGTGTATTCACAACGTGGATGGAAGGGGCAGCCGGAAGGCACATTGATCAGGCTGGGCGGCGTACCGCGGATCGGCAGCAGGCGGCTGGTGCGGGCGCGGTCCAGCCTCGGCATGGAGCCGAGCAGCCCCCACGCGTAGGGGTGGCCTGGCCGCTCGAAGACATCGTCGTTGCTGCCGTACTCAGCCATCCGGCCCGCGTACATGACCAGGATGTCGTCGGACAGTTCGGCCACCACCCCCAGGTCGTGGGTGATGACGATGACCGCCGAGCCGTACTCCTGCTGGAGGTCGGAGATGAGATCGAGGATCTGCGCCTGCACCGTGACATCCAGCGCGGTGGTCGGCTCATCGGCGATCAGCAGTTCGGGGTCGCACGACAGGGCCATCGCGATCATCGCTCGCTGCCGCATGCCCCCGGAGAACTGGTGCGGGTAGTCGTCCACCCTGGTCGCCGCCTGCGGGATGCCCACCCGGTTGAGCAGGTCGACCGCATGCGTGCGAGCTGCCTTCTTGCCCACCTTGTTGTGGATCAGGTAGGCCTCGGCGATCTGGTCCCCCACGGTGTAGTAAGGGTGCAGCGAGGACAGCGGATCCTGGAAGATCATCGCCATCTTGCTGCCCCGCAGTTCGCGTACCCGGGCGGCGGAGGCGGCCACGAGATCCTCTCCGCCCAGCCAGATCTTGCCGCTGATCCGGGCGTTGGTGCCGTGATGCAGGCCCAGGATGCCCAGGCTGGTGACGCTCTTGCCGGAGCCTGACTCACCGACGATGCCGAGGGTCCTGCCCCCGTCCAGCCGGAACGAGATCCCATCCACCGCCTTGACCAAGCCGTCATCGGTCGGGAAGTGGATGTGCAGGTCACGGACCTCGAGCAGGGTGCCAGGCGTCGGCTCGGCGTCGGCCTGCCCCTGCTCGTCCGGGCCGCCCCGGTCGCGGGCCCGCAGCCAGCCGGACCGCCGCCCGCCCGAAGGTCCCGCGCCGTCGCTGCCCGCGTCCTGGCGGGGTTCCTCGTCTCCCGCCATCAGTGCCTCACTCTCGGATCCACCACCGCGTAGAGGATATCCACCACCAGGTTGGCCAGGACGATGAAGAACGTTGCCAGCATGGTGACGCCCATGATCTCGGGGAAGTCCTGGTTCTGGATCGCCTCGATCGTGAACAGGCCCAGGCCGTGGAGCGAGAAGGTGGTCTCGGTGAGCACCGCCCCGCCGAGCAGCAGGCCGAGGTCCATGCCGAAGATCGTGACGATCGGGGTCAGGGCAGCCCGCAGGCCATGCTTGGTGATCACCTTGCGCTCCGCCAGCCCCTTGGCCCGGGCGGTGCGGATATAGTCCTCACCCATCGTCTCCAGCATGCCCGCCCGGGTCAGCCTGGCGTACAGGGCCGCGTAGAGAAATGCGAGGGTCACCCAGGGCAGGACCAGGTTCCAGGCCCACAGGAACGGATTCTGGGTGAAGGGCACGAACTGGACGTTCGGGAAGATAGGCCACTTGTAGCTGAACAGCTCAAGGGAGATCAGCCCGGTGAAGAAGATGGGCAGCGAGACGCCGGCCAGCGCCACGCCCATGGAGAACCGGTCGAAGAAGCTGCCGCGCCTCAGCGCGGACACGACCCCGATCGTCACCCCACCGGCCAGCCAGAGCACCGCCGCCCCGATGGCGAGGGAGATCGTGACCGGCGCGTCGCTGACCATCTGCGGCCAGACTGGCTGCTGGCTGCGGAAGGAGTACCCGAAGCACGGGGGTGGGCAGTAGGTCTTGTTGGGGCCGGCGTCGTAGTGCGCGCCGAGCACGATGCCGCGCAGGAACCGGCCGTACTGGACAGGCAGAGGCTGGTCGAGGCCGAGCTTCGCCTCGATCGCCTTGATCGAGGCGGCGGTGGGATTACGGCCCACGTAGGTGGCCGCGAGCTGATAGGAGGTCTGGCCCGCCAGCCGCGGGATCAGGAAGAAGATGGCGAAGGTGATCATGCTGACCACGATCAGCAGGAAGACCGTGGTGATCAGGCGCCGGATGATGAATGTGATCACTGCGTGCGGCGCTGGTGCCCGGCCGGGACTCGTCCCCGCCGGGCACCAGCGCCTCTCACCTGCTCTCTTCTCCTGGCTAAGCGGACCGCGGGACTACTTCGTGCCGAGTACGGCGTAGTTGTACATCCCGTAGTACGGCTGGACGTAGACGTTGGTCAAGTTCGGGCTCCGGTACAGCAGAGCCTTCGCGTACACCCCGGGGACGATGACCGCCTGCTGCATGACCGCCTTGTCGATCTGGGCCCAGATCGCGTTCCTGGCGGACACGCTGGTGGTCGTCGTCGCCTTGGTGAACAGGCTGTTGACCGTTGGGTCGTTCAGCTCCGAAATGTTGGTGTTCCCGGTCGGCACGATGGCGTTCCCGTTGAACAGTTCGTCGAGGAACCCGTAGCCGTCCGGCCAGTCAGCACCCCAGCCGCCGATGTTGAGCCCGAGGCCGTGCTGGTGCACGTACTTGGGCGCGCCGGAGAAGTCGGTGTAGTAGGTGCCCGACGGGAAGCCCTGCAGGGTCAGCTTGATCCCGACCGCGGCCAGTGACTGCTGCAGCGACTGGGCGACCTGGGCCTCACGTGGCCGGTCACTGCGGTAGGCCATCGTGGTCGAGAACCCGTTCGGCTGGCCGCACTTGGCCAGTGCCGCCTTGGCCGCCGCGACGTCACCGGTGGGCTTGCTCTTCGCGTTGTACAGGTCGAACGACTGATAGCCCTCGATGTTCGGCGGCATCGCGGTGGTCGCGATCTGGCCCTGCACCGGCCCGCCGTAGGCGGTCTGCATCGACTGCTTGTTGTAGGCGTACAGGATCGCCTGACGGCAGTTGACGTTGTTCAGCGGCGGCACCTTGGTGTTGATGTAGGTGAAGAACTGGAAGCCGTTGACCGGGTCATCGGCCTGCTTCATCAGCGACGGGCTGGACAGGATCTTGGCACGCGCCGCCGTCTGCACACCGGTGCCGGCCGCGTCCACGTTCAGGTCACCCGCCAGCAGCCGGTTGTCGATGTCGTTGGCGTTCATGTTCAGGGTGATCACGATCTTGCTGGCCAGCTGCTTGGCGTTCGGGTCCTGCGCCGCGCTCCAGTCCGGGTTCGGGACCAGCACCGCCTGCTTGTTGAGCTGGTAGCTCTGGAACATGTACGGGCCGGTGGACACGATGTTGAGCTGGTAGTTCGAGCCGGTGTCCTTGGCGGGCGGCACCGGGGCCGTCTGCGGCATCGCCAGCACGTACGGGAAGTCGGCGAACGGGTGCTGGAGGTGGAACACCAGGGTGGTCGCGTCCGGCGTGTCGATCGCGGTCAGGCCCAGCTTGCCCGGGGTCTTGTCCTTGTACGGGCCTGGGTAGGTCGGGTCGGTGAGCAGCACCTGGAAGTAGTTCGGGCCGTTCGCCATGACGGACCGGTCATAGGTGCGCTCGATGGCGTATTTGACGTCCTGCGAGGTGACCGTGGTCCCGTCGGAGAACTTCACGTTCGGGCGGATGTGGAAGGTCCAGGTCAGGCCGTCGCTGCTGACCGACCCCAGGCTGGTCGCGAGCCGGGGGACAAGCTGCAGCCCGCACTGGCCGGGGCAGGACTTGTAGGTGAGCAGCGCCTGCGCGTACAGGCGGGAGAAGTTCCAGACCCAGGCGTAGTAGGTGTTGCCGGGATCGAACGAGTCCGGGGTGCTGCTCATCCCGTAGTTGATCGTGCCGCCTTTGTGGGTCGACGGGTTGACCACGCTGGTAACGGCCGCGTTGTAGGCGGCGGCTGTGCCGCCGCCCCCGCTACTGCTCGAACCGCCGCCACAGGCTGCGAGCCCGAGCGCCGCGACCGCGGCGACCGAGGCAAGCCCTAGGGCTTTGCGTCTCATCATGATGTGACATTCCTCCTGTCGTAACTGTGGAACGAGACGTGGCTTATCTCACCGGCTCTTTGGATCGAGCGCGTCCCGCAGGCCATCACCGAAGAGGTTGAAGGCCATGACAGTGATGAAGATGGCTAGACCGGGGACGAGCATGAATTCCGGGTCGATCGAGTACCACTGGTTGTTGACCGCGTCGGACAGCATGCCGCCCCAGGTCGGGGTCGGCGGGTACAGCCCGACTCCCAGGTAGGACAGGGCCGCCTCGAACAGGATGTTGGTCGGCAGCAGCAGGGTCGAGTAGACCAGGATGGGCCCCCAGAGGTTGGGCAGCAGTTCCCGGAACAGGATGTACGGTCCCCGGGCGCCCAGGCTCCTGGCCGCGTCCACGAACTCGCGCACTTTCAGTGACAGCGCCTGACCCCGGATGATCCGGCCCATGTAGGGCCAGTTGAAGAACCCGATCACGAAGATGAGCAGGCAGAACCGCAGCGCGTTGCCGGACAGGCCGAAGGCGTGGTTCGGGATGACGCCCACCAGTGCGAGCGCGAAGACGAGCAGCGGGAACGCGAGGAACACGTCCATGGTGCGGGCGAGCACCGCGTCCAGCCAGCCGCCGAAATACCCGGCCAGGACGCCGAGGAAGGTACCGATGGAAACGGCCAGGAAGGTGGCCAGGATCGAGATCGACAGCGACCACCTCGCCCCGTTGACGACGCGGCTCAGCACATCCCGCCCGGTCACCGGCTCCACCCCGAGCGGGTGGGCGAAGCTGATCCCGCCGAACGGGCCGTTCGGCCTGCTGAACGTGGCGTTGATCAGATTCTCGTGGTAGGTGGTCGGGTCGCCGACCAGGTACGGCCCCACGATCGCCACCAGGATGAGGAGCACCACGACGACGCCGCCACCTATCGCCACCTTGTCACGCCGCAGTCGCAGCCAGGCAATCTGGCCCAGGGAGCGCCCCTGGATCGCCGCGCTGCTGACTCCCTCCAGGACCGCTTCGGGCGCAGCGTCCGCAGGCAACTCAAGCGGTGCGGTCATGGGCGACGGATCTCCTGACGGATCTTGCGGGAGCAGCCCACCGGCCCGGCGCCAGGGCAGACTGCTAGGTCTCTACCCCGGAGAATGTCCCCTGGCCGCCGTCAAGCGCTAGACCTGCGGCAATGTCGTTCCTGGATTGTGACCGAATCAAGATTTTTCCGTCACAGCAGGCCAGGGGACGGTGGATTTTCGCCTGACGGCCCGCCGGGACAGGAAAGCCTCGCCACGTCGTGGATCCTGGCAAGATCAACCTCGTGCAGGGACGTCACGATCACCCGGCCGGGCGGGTCGGCCTGCACCAGGCTGGCGGGCAGCGGCACGCTGGGCACCGCGATCACCGGGCAGCCCGCGGCCTGCGCCGCCTCGATCCCCCGGGGTGAGTCCTCGAATACGACGCACCCGGCGGGATCGGTGCCCAGCAGCGCCGCCGCCCGCAGGTAGGGCTCGGGGTCGGGCTTGCCGCGGCGCACATCCTCACCGCAGACCGTGACCCCGAAGCTGAGGCCGGTGGCGCCGATCACCGCGTCCATGACCTGGCGCTGCGCGGACGTCACGAGGGCACGTGGGATCCCGGCGGCTGCCAGTTCGGCCAGCAGCTCGGCGGCTCCCGGCAGCAGCGGCACCCCACGCGACGCCACCAGCTGCGTCACGCCGTCCACCAGCCACCGGCCGACCAGGCCCGGGTCGGCCGGGCGGGGTGCTTTGCGCCGCATGATCGCGACCCCCTCCGCCAGCGTGCTGCCGGTGAGCTCCAGCTGGTCAGCCCGGGTCCAGGTGCCACCCATCCGGGACATGACGGCGCATTCAGTCTCAAACCAGAGCGGCTCGGAGTCCACGAGCAGCCCGTCCATGTCGAACAGCACCGCCCGCAACGGCTGGCTAGTCAAGCGCTGAAGTACCTCGCCTCGGGGTGATGGGCGATCAGCGCGTCGGTGGACTGTTCCGGCGCGAGCTGGAACTCCTCCGACAGCGTGACGCCGATCCGCTCCGGCTCGAGCAGCCGCACGACCTTGGCCCTGTCTTCCAGATCCGGGCAGGCCGGGTAGCCGAACGAGTACCGGCAGCCCTGGTAGCCCACCCGCAAGATGCCGTCCAGGTCGTCGGGATCGGCCCCGCCGATGCCGAGCGCTCCCCTGGTCCTGGCGTGCCAGTACTCGGCCAGCGCCTCGGCCAGACGGTCGGCCAGCACCTTGATCATGATGGCGGTGTAGTCGTCGTGCTGCTTCTCGAACTCGGCCGCTTTGGCCTCGGCACCGACGATGGCGACGGCGAAGCCGCCGATATGATCGTGCTCCCTGGCCACGAAATCGGCCATGCACAGGTTGGCGCGCTCGTCCTTCTTGTCCTGCTGCTGGCGCAGGAAATGGAAGCGGCCGATCTCCTCGCCGCCCTCGGAATCCTCCACGACGACGCTGTCGTCTTCGGTGGCATGGGCCGGGAACAGGCCGACGACGGCGCGTGCCTCCAGCCATTCCCCCGCGACGATGGCATCCAGCCAGCGCTGCGCATCCGCATAGAGCTTTCTCGCCTCCTCGCCCTTTCGCGGATCGTCGAGGATGCGCGGGTAGGCGCCGTTGAGCTCCCAGGCGCCGAAGAACGGCGACCAGTCGATATAGGGCCGGATCTCGGCCAGCGGGATATGCGCGAACACCTGCACCCCGAGTTCGTGCGGGGCTGCGGGGACGGCGGCAAGGTCGATGCCGCTGCGGTTGGCGCGGGCGTCATCCAGGCTCAGGAAGTCCATGGCCCGGCCGCGCCCCTCGTGCAGGGCGCGCAGCCGCGCGTATTCGTCTTTCAATCCGGCGACGAAGTCCGCGCGCTTGGCCTCGGAGATCAGGTTCTGGGCCACGCCGACGGCGCGCGAGGCATCCTTGACCCACACCACCGGCTCGTCGTACTCGGGCTCGATCTTCACGGCCGTATGCGCCTTGGAGGTGGTCGCACCCCCCAGCATGATGGGCAGCGTGAAGCCCAGGCGCTTCATCTCACGGGCGATATGCACCATCTCGTCCAGGCTGGGGGTGATCAGCCCGGACAGGCCGATGATGTCGACGTCGTGCTTCTTCGCCTCTTCCAGGATGGTGGCGGCCGGCACCATGACCCCGAGGTCGATGACCTCGAAGTTGTTGCAGGCGAGCACGACGCCGACGATGTTCTTGCCGAT